>JAYTIR010000386.1:0-2420 GCA_043731765.1 Burkholderiales bacterium | reverse complement strand
TCGGTCGCACGCACTTCGAGTTGTACCCCGATCTTGGCGAACTGCTTCGTGTACCAATCCATCAGGGCCTTGACGGCGGGCGTGACCGACGCCTGGTAGTCGAAATTCACGACCAGCGGCTTCCCGGTCTTGGCGTCACGCCCGTCGGGATAGCCGGCTTCCGCCAGCAGCTTCTTCGCCTCGTCCAGCGAGCGCCGCACCGGCTTGCCGTCGGCGTCCTTCCGGTAGACCACCGGGTTGAAGGCCGCCGGCCCATCGTCGCGGTAACCGAACAGCGATGGCGGCACGGGGCCCTGCGCGGCAATACCCTGGCCGCGTTCGAAGATCGAAACGTGCTCTTCCCAGTCGAGCGCGATCGACAGTGCCTGCCGCAGTTTGCGATTGCGTTCGACCTGATCGGGCGCAGAACCCTTGCCGACCACCGGGTCCAGCCAGTTGAATCCGATGTACCAGTTGGTGGCCTCGACCGCGGTCGGAAGCTTGATGCCCTTTTCCCTGTATTCCTTGCCCTTTTTTGCGTCGTCGCTCATCGCAACGATCAGGATCGTGCCGAAGTCGAGGCGTTCGATCGCAGGCGAATCGTAGTAGCCTTGCAGGAACTTCGCCTGCAGCGGCACCGTTTCCTTCTCGATGTCGAACACGATCTTGTCGGTGAACGGGATCGCCTTGCCACAATCGGCCAGATAGCCTTTTTCCTTGTCGCCGGGTTCCCCTTCGCACGGATAAGTCACGCCGTGGAAGTTGGGATTGCGCTCCAGCACGTGGCGCCGGTTCTCGACGTACTCGGTGGCCATGTAGGGCCCCGTGCCGACGGGCCAGTAATTGAGCGTCAGGTTCTTCTGGGCCATGCCGGGTTGCGAGTAGAACTCCTCGGCCTCCCAGGGAATCGGCGAAAAAAAAGTCATCGCGAGCCAGTACTTGAACTGAGGGTACTTGCCTTTCACGCGCAGGCGCAGCGTGTGTCTGTCGAGCGCCTCTGCGCCCGCAAACGAGTACCTGCGGAAGTCAAGGAACGGCAGGTCGCGGTCGGTCGGCGCCATGCCCTTGCGCATCGCCTTGTCCACATCGACGATTTTTTCGCCGTATTCCTTGAGGCCGAGGATGTAATCGGACATCGTCGTGAACGAGGGCGATTTTATGCGCGGGGTGGCCAATCGGCGAATCGCGTAGACATAGTCGTCGGCGGTCAGTTCGCGCGTACCTGTTGCCGGGAAGTCCGAGATCTTGTACTTGTCGGCGATGTCCTCCCGTTTCATGCTGTGATAGACGTAATCGCCGTTCGCATTCCTGGCGAAGGACGGGTGAGGCGCGTACATGATGCCGGGCTTGATCCTGATGTCGAGCACCGTTTCGGCAATCTGGTCGCCAGGAGTGTCGTCCGGCAGTTCCCTGCCGTCCTTGTCCAGGTACCGTGGACGGGCGATCCCCTCCGCTGTCTTTCCAACGAGTTCGTAGGGGCGCTTCAGATAGTGATAGCCGTACAGCGGTTCGTAGACCTGGTACGTATAGGGCGTCTCGTCCGTGGAGTACGAACTGGTCGGATCGAGATATTTTGGCGACCGCTCGCGGAACGGGAAGAACATCGTGTTCGTCTTCTCGGAACCCGGCGGGTGCGGGTTGTTCGACACCTCGTTGCATCCGGAAAGTGCGACGACGAGTGTCAGCGCAGAAGGGAAGCAGAGCGCAATGAGCGCCGCGCGGCACAGGCGAACAGCGATGCCAGCATGATTCATGGGGATCCTCCCGGTGACGCGGCCGTACTCGAAACGAAACGCCCTGGCCGCGCCCCGATTTTGTCGGGACGCCAGAAAGGACGCACGCATCTGCCCGCGAAGGCCGGCATTGTATATTCAATTCCAGGATTGCCGCCTTCGCGTCCATAGATAGTAAACCGAACAGGTCCCGAGGGCTTGGCCGGGTGGCGACCGGCACCCGGGGCAGGGTCGCCAAGGGAGGACCGCCGATGATTGGCGCAGGCGAATGCTTGTAGAATCCTTGCCTGCGCCCCGTGCGCATCCGGTTCCGGCGAACGGTTGCCACCACCGGACTCCGCGCGCCAAGGCACGATCGAAGCGACTCTCCCGCCGTGAAATCCGACGATCTTGCGTCGCTTACCCGCCGCGACAAGCGGCGCTTCATTGCGCTGGTCGTCGCATTGATTGCGGCGACACTCTGGTTTTCTGCGCACTTTCTGCAACCCGCTCCACCGCGCCACATCGTGCTCGCGTCGGGTGCCGAGTTTGGCCTCTACCATCAGTACGCGGAGCGCTACAAGCAGATCCTGGCGGGAAATGGCGTAATCGTGGAGGGGCGGATGACCGGCGGTGCCGCCGACAACCTGCGCCTGCTGCGGGACCCGAAATCCGGCGTGGACGTCGCGTTCATGCAGGGAGGCGTCGCCACGGTCTTCGAAGCGGAGG
>JAYTIR010000385.1:0-6733 GCA_043731765.1 Burkholderiales bacterium | reverse complement strand
GTCCAGTTCGCGGTGACGACCGCGGTGATCGGCCAGTATGTGCAGCACGACTTCGCCGCCGCGCCGGCGTCCGACGTAAGCGGCACCTGGTTCTCGCTGGATCAGCATTTCGTGATCGAGCGCGGGGAAGCAGAGCTGCCGCGGGCGCCGATTACAGGCAAGGCCACTGCGCCGGTTGCGTCGGCGGAGACGATGCCCGCGGATTGATGCCGATACCCGGCGGCGGGGTTGCTGGGTTCCGACTACTCCTCCAACGCTAGCCGACAGGCTTCATCTTCGCTCATCCTGGCGCCTTCGGCGAGCAGGCGCTCGAGTTGGTCGGGAGCGATGTTTTCGCGCAGCAAGGCCCGCAGGCGCGCTTGGGCACGTACCTCATTGGGCTGGCGCGACATTTTTCTTGCGATGTGTGCCCCATCGGTAAAGCCAGCGAGACGCGCGGCGTTTGCAACCTTACCGGCCAGCGCTGCGCGCAATGCCAGGTGATCGAGTGGATGCCAGACCATGCCGAACTCTTTGAGCAGTGGCAGCCCCTCTTGCGCAGCAACCAGCGCTTCGCCGAGTTCGCCGCGTTCCACGTGCACGCCCGCCAAGTTGGTGAGGCAGTTTCCGGCCGTGCTCTTTCGGGCACGCAGCGACTTGCGCAAGCGAGCGACCGCTTCGAGCGAGGCCGCCAGCGCTGCGTCAAGATCGCCGAGCATCCAAGTCACGTCGGCGAGAGTGGAGAGGATCGAGAGCGCATCGCGCTCGGCCCCTGCACTTTGAAATAACGACAGTGCTCGCTCATAGTGCACCTGGGCCGCCGCCGGATCGCCCATATACCCCTTCAGGTTACCGAGCGAACTGAAATAGTGTCCCCATACCCTGGGCGCGCCCGCCCGCTCCAACTGCGGGACTGCCCGCTCGAGTACGGACGCCGCCTGATCCAGCCGACCCAGACGTGCCAACATGAGGCCCATCTGGACCAGCGCACTACCAAGACCCAATGGATCGTCTAGCTTATGGTAAAGATCCGCGGCCCGCTGATGCGCGGCGGCCGCCTTTTCCAATGCCCTGCCGTCGCCCCACAGCGCACCCAATCCTCTCCACAGCCGCGCCTGGTCCACCTCGGGCGTGTCCGATCCGACCAGCGCGAGCGCGGCCTCGAGCCGCTGCGTGCCTTCGTCATAGAGCGAAAGCTCGATCCACATCGTGCCTGAAGCGCCGGCGAGCGCCATGCCGATCGCCGGGTCCCCGCGGGAACTGAGCGCCCAATCGAGCACAGTACGAACGTTGTCGAGTTCCGCCGGGTAGATGGCACGCCAATCTTCGTCCGACATTCTCCGCACGTCGTCGGGCGCGCGATCAAAGCGCGCGCGGAAGTACTGCGCATGCCGACGTTGGCTGGCGTCAGTCTCACCGGCTTCGGCGAGCTTCTCCAGCGCATAGGCGCGCATGGTCTCGAGCAGCCTGTAACGCGTGTCGGCTACGTCGGTGTCGGCGACGACCAGCGACCGTGCGACGAGCTGCGACAGGAAATCCACGACCGCGAATGCGTCGATGGCCTCGTCGGAGGCGACGGACGACGCGGCCTCGAGCGTGAAGCCGCCGGCGAAGACCGCCAGTCGTCGCAGCACGGCGCGCTCCCGCTCCGCGAGCAGGTCGTAGCTCCAGTCGAGCGTCGCACGTAACGTCTGCTGGCGCGGCGGGGCGTTGCTGGTACCGCCCGTCAGAAGTTTGAAACGGTCATCCAGACGCGCGCTGATCTGCTCGATCGACAAGGAAGGCACGCGGGCGGCCGCCAATTCCAGCGCCAGCGGGATGCCGTCAAGCCGGATGCAGAGCTCGGCTACCACCGGTGCGCGCGCCGCCGTCAACGTAAAGCCGGGTTGCTGCTTTTGCGCCCGCTCGAGGAACAGTTGGACCGCCTCCGAGCGCCCCATGGTCTCCGCATTCGCCGTCGGATCGGGCAGCGACAACACTGGCAGCGGGTAGGTCTGTTCACCCGCGACATGCAGCGGCTCGCGACTGGTGGCGATGATCGTCAGGTCCGCGGCGGTGCGCAGCATGGCGTCGGCCAACTGCGTGCATGCCTCCAGCAGGTGCTCGCAGTTATCCAGCAGCAGCAGCAGCTGGCGCCCCTTGACCTGGCTGCAGAGGGTCTCGATGAGCGGCTTCCCTGCGATCTCGCGCACGCCCAGCACCTGCGCTACTGCACTCGGCACCAACGCCGGATCAACCAGCGGCGCCAGGTCCACGAGCCAGGCTCCATCGCGGTACGCCGCCATCACCTCGGCGGCCGCCTGCAACGCAAGCCGGGTCTTGCCGATGCCGCCGACGCCGGCGAGGGTCAGCAACCGGGTACCCGGCAACAGCCGCTTGATCTCGACCAGCTCCCGTTCGCGACCGACGAACGACGTCAGTGGCTCAGGCAGGGTCGAGTATTGGCGCGCGTGCGATGCCGCCTGCAGCAGGCTGTCGCGGACCGCGGTGACCGGTCCGACAAACCGATAGCCCCGCCGGGCCAGCGTCTCGATCCAGTGCTCGCCCCCAGGTGCCTGGGCGAATACCCGTCGGATCGACGAGATCTGGACCGCGAGATTGCTTTCTTCGACAACCACGCCCGGCCATGCGGCGTCCAGGATGCTGGCCTTCTGCACATATTCGTCGGGGTGTTTGACGAGTACGGCCAACACGGCGACGGCGCGCGCCCCCAAAGGCATCGGTTGGCCCGCATGCGTCAGCACACCAGCCGCAGGGTCGAGCTGGAACGGACCTATTTCATAAACCGGGCTCATGCCAAGACGCTCCGCAGGTCAATGCTGACCTTGTTGGTCGAGCTCCAGCGGCTGCACCGGCAGACAAGCCAAGTGTCGTGCGACGCAGGAATTATTCAACTTTAATCGATTCTTCAGAGTTCCTTTATGACTCCCCCGATCGGCCGCGTCAAGATTCGCTCGTGGTCCGAGCATAGCAAACCCGCGCACCGGCGAGCAAGAAACCGACCTTTCGCTGGCCCACAGGGGGCTGTCGACCGGTGCCGGACAGCATCTTTACGTTCGAAGAGGAGCAGCGTTGAGCATTTACCCCAAACCAGGCATGGCGCGTTCCATTCAAGGCCAGCTGCTGCGTCAAAGCGAGCGCCGCGAAGTGGCGATCTTCTTGCGCGATGGTGCCCTCTGGGTCGCGGACTTCATCGATGGTCAGGGCCAGCTCATCGACGCTACCACCTGGTTCCGCTTCAACTGCGGCGCGCTGTCGACTTCGCACGCGCGGCGGCGCATGGTCCTCGAATCGGCCGTACCCCTGTCCGAGGCACTCGTCGCGAAAATCGAGCGCCTGCACGGTTAACCGCACTACCGCGAAAGGAACTGATGATGGTAATGAACAGGACAGGCCACCACTTCGGCCGCTACAACGTCGAACGGCTCAGGAAGACCGCCGCAGTATTGCTCGGTCTGACTGCCATCCTATACGTCGCGATCACAACAGTTGAACACGCGTTGCCGTTATCGAGAGCGGCCTCGGGGTTTGCGCCCGAGAGTCAAAGCGTGAGTCCGGGATCTGCTGCCGAGGCACTGAATCCGCAATGGGTAACCGACGAAGCGCAGGTGCGCAGCCCGCCCGACGCAACACGCGCGCGGACCGATGAGCCGCGTGAATGCCGGCTGGACGCCGGAATCGATTCTGCGTGCATCTTCAACTGACGCGGTGCAAACCACGACGATCTCTCTCAATCCAGCAACAACTCTGCGCGCAAGCGCGAACAGGACGGTTCCATGAAAATCAACTTCCCGTTGTTCCGCGTATCCACGGTGGCGGCTGCGCTGCTGGCTTCCCAAAACATCGGCGCCGAGGATCAGCAACAAGGGCCGGTGATGGTTTTCCCGAACCCGACCGGCTTTTCCGCGACGTTCAATGCCACGGGGCCGATCGACCGCGGCAATCCGTTCTTCCAGAAGCTGGGAACCAACGGGCGCAGTTGCGACACCTGCCATCAGGCGAGCGATGGCTGGACCGTGACGCCTCCATCTATCCAGGCGCGGTTCAATGCGACCGAGGGAACCGATCCGATCTTCCGGCTGAACGACGGTTCCAATTCTCCGCAGGCGGACGTGTCGACCGTCGCCGCCCGGAGAACGGCGTACAGTATGCTGCTGACCAAGGGGCTGATCCGGGTCGGGATCGGTATTCCCGGCACGGCCGAGTTCGAACTGGTGGACGTCGACGACCCGTACGACTTTGCGTCGGCCACGGAGTTGTCGCTGTTCCGGCGGCCGTTGCCCACGGCCAACCTTAAATTCCTGAGCACCCTGATGTGGGACGCCCGGGAGACTTTTCTCGATCCCGCGTCGCCGGACTGCATCTTCGGCACCCAGAAATGTTTTGCCCCCATCCACTTCGACTTGGCCGACCAGGCGAACAGCGCGACCGTCGGCCACGCCCAGGCGGCACAACCGCTTACGCAGGCGCAGCGCGAGGCGATCGTGCAGTTCGAGATGGGCCTGTTCACCGCGCAGGTGTTCGACAAAGAGGCGCTGAATCTATCCGCGCGAGGCGCACGGGGCGGTCCGCAATTTCTGGCAACCCAGCCGTTCTACTTCGGGATCAACGACGTTGTCTCCGGCGACTACGAGACGGGTGCGCCGTTCGCCGCTACGGTATTCACGCTGTATGACAGCTGGACAAATCTCGCGGCAGGCCACGATGGCGACAAGAGTGTGGTCTACGCGCGGCGGGCCGTTGCGCGCGGCGAGGCGTTGTTCAACACCAAGCCGATCCGGATCGAGGGCGTAAAAGGGCTGAATGACGACCTCGGCGTACCCGTTCTCCAAGGCACGTGTACCACGTGCCACGACACGCCGAACAGTGGAAATCATTCGATCCCCGCGCCGCTCGACATCGGCCTCACCGATGCTTCCCGGCGCACGCCGGACCTGCCGCTCTACCAGTTGCGCAACAAGACAACGGGCGCTCTGGTTGAGACCAGCGACCCTGGGCGTGCGCTGCTCACGGGCAAGTGGAGAGACATCGGCCGCTTCAAGGGGCCCATTCTGCGCGGACTAGCCGCGCGTGCGCCCTACTTCCATAACGGCTTCGCCGCCGACCTCAATGCCGCGGTGGACTTCTACAATCAGCGTTTCGACATCGGCTTGACGGCGCAAGAGGAGGCCGACCTGGTGGCTTTTCTGCGCACGCTTTGAAGCCCCGCGTGGCAAAGTTTCTAGCGGTTGAACGATGCGTGACTGATCTTCGTCAACGCGCGGATCCGCGATACCGAAGGCGAGCCGGTCGTCGGCGCCGAAGTCGATGTCAGGCAGGCGTCGACTGAGGGGCTGCCGATTACAGGCAAGGCGGCGCAAACGCCCTAATCGGAGAGCGCCATCCGCAATGCCCTGGCGGCCGCCGCGACGGCCGTCGCCGCTGCGGCCGAGTGCGCGGTGAGCCGTGCGAACCCGTGCACCATCGCCGGCACGCGAACGATGTCGGTCGGCACACCAGCAGCCCGCAGCCGTTCGCCGAACGCCTCGCCCTCGTCCCGCAGCGGGTCTAGCTCGGCGGTGACGATGTACGTCGGCGGCAACCCAGCCAGTTGCGCTCGCCTCGGGCGGGGTCGAGCGGCGAGTCGGTCATGGCGTGGATTCAGTGAGATTGATCGGGTGCGGAAATGAGGCGGACGTTGCGGTCGATCGGCGCAACGATGATAACCCTGCCGGGGGTTTCCACGATTCGTGCCTGGGCCGGCATCATTGCTGCCGTTGCCGGAGCGGTTGAGCCCACAGCATTCGCGAGACTGCAACGGTCGCCACGAATCCGGTACTTGCGTATCATCCCGGGGATACCCATACCGGAGTCGCTGTTTGAACCAGAACGCGCCGTCCGCGCGCAATGTCGCGTGCCCGTGCGGCAGCGGCCGCCGCTACAAACACTGCCATGGAATGATCGCTGCGCCGCCGGTCGACGATCCGGTGCTGCAGGCTCGCGCGCAACTCGACAATGCGGCGAAGCCGGATTCCGCGCGCGTCCGTCAGCAGATTCTCGACCGGTTTCCCGAGCATCCGGGTGTCCTCGGCTTGCTCGCCCAAAGCGAGTATGAGCACGGCAATCCCGTGGGAGCCCTGAAACTTTCGCTGCGCGCGGTCCGCGCGCTCGCGCAGACACCGTTGCCGCCGGCCGAGTCGTTCGGCGTGTGGACGACGCTCAATTTCATGTTCACGCAGGCGCTGGCGGGTCTTGGCACAACGGTGGCCACCGCCAAGCGCGATGCCTACTTCCGCCGGCTCGATACGCCGGCCGCTTCGGTCGCAATGAACGACACCGATGTGTCGATTATCCTGGCGCTGCCCTCCGGGATGTCGGCCGATGCCTGGGGCCCGACGCTCGATTCGCTGGGCGAGCAATCGCAACTGCCGGCGGAGTTGATCGTCGTCGCATACGGCCCGAAGGCAGCGAGTCCCGCGCTGCACTCGCGCGTGGCGGCCCTGCCGTTCGATGCACGATTCGTCGACGGCGCGCCGCCTGCAGATTTCGCCACTGCGCTCGATGCCGGGATCGCGGCCAGTCGCGGGCATTGGCTGCTGGCCATCGAGCCTCCGCATGCGATGGCGCCCGATCACCTCCAGTCGCTGGTCGAGTCGCTCCGCGCGCACAGTTGCGAGTGGGGATTCAGCGCCTGCCACTGGGAAGCCATTGGTGACGACGATTCCGGGAGCATCGCCGCGCGCACCGCCGATGGGACGACTCTCCAGCAATCGAT
>JAYTIR010000384.1:0-4655 GCA_043731765.1 Burkholderiales bacterium | reverse complement strand
TGGGGTCAGGGTCGAATTTTTTCGCGGCGCCGGGTATATTGGAGATCCTCAACAAAAACTCGACTCTGACCCCTCCCCATGCCCCAAGCCATCCGCATTAACGAAGCCGGCGGTCCCGAAGTCCTCGTGCTGGAGGAGGTTGCCGTCGGCGCACCCGGTCCGGGCGAAGCGCGCGTGCGCCACACCGCGATCGGACTCAACTTTATCGACACGTACCATCGCACCGGTCAATACAAGCTCGCGCTGCCCTCGGGCATCGGACTCGAGGCCGCGGGTGTCGTCGAAGCGGTCGGTGCCGGCGTGGATTACCTGAAGGCGGGAGATCGCGTCGCGTATTGCGGCGGGGCGCCGGGCTCATACAGCACCGAACGCGTGATGCCCGCGGACAAGCTCGTCCCCATCCCCGCGGGGATCGACGATGTGACGGCCGCAACGCTGATGCTCAAAGGGCTGACGGTACAGTACCTGTTCCGGCAGACTTTTCCGCTGAAGGGCGGCGAGACGATCCTGTTTCACGCAGCCGCAGGTGGCGTCGGCCTCATTGCCTGCCAGTGGGCGCGCGCGCTCGGCGTGACCATGATCGGCACCGTCGGCTCGGACGAAAAGGCGGCGCTGGCCAAGGCGAACGGCTGCGCGCATACGATTGTCTACACGCGCGAGGATTTCGTCGCGCGCACGAAGGAACTCACCGGCGGCAAGGGCGTGCCGGTCGTGTACGACTCGATCGGCAAGGACACGTTTCCGAAGTCGCTCGACGTCCTGAGTCCGCGCGGAACGTTCGTGAGTTTCGGCAGTTCGTCGGGACCGGTTCCCCCCTTCGAGATCATGCTTCTCGCGCAGAAGGGCTCGCTGTATGCGACGCGGCCAACGCTCTTCAACTATGCCGCGGCGCGCCCGGCGCTACTGGCCATGGCGGAGGACGTGTTCAAGCTTGTCCTTGCCGGGAAGATCAAATCCGAAGCACGGCAGCGGTTTGCGCTTAAGGATGCCGCGGCGGCGCACCGTGCGCTCGAGTCGCGGGGGACGACCGGCGCAACGGTATTGATCCCGTAATCAGGTCTTCCGTCCCGCGGCGTTGAGCAACCCGCGCGCGGCATCGGGCAATTCCGACGCGGTGAGACCGAGCGGACCGACCCCCTTTGCGACGAGCGCGTCGGCCGTGGCGCCATGCAGGCAAACGGCAATGCGCAACGCGGTTTTCGCGTCCAGTCCCTGAGCCAGGAGCGCGCCAAGCAATCCGGACAACACGTCGCCACTCCCGGCGGTGGCAAGCGCGGGTCCGCCGCTGGCATTGATGTCCCAGGTGCCGTCGGGATGCGCGAGCACGCTGCCCGCACCTTTGAGAACGACGTTCGCCGCGAGTTCCTGCACCAGTTGTTGCGCGGCCTTCAGCCGGTCATTCTGGATGGCGGCAATCTCCATGTTCAGCAAGCGCGCCGCTTCGCCCGGATGCGGTGTGGCGAGCGTGGGGGCGCTGCGTGCTGCTGTCGCGGCGCGCAATGCCGGATCGCGCGCGATCAGGTTGAGCGCGTCCGCATCGAGCGCGACGGGTACCGGCAACGCAAGCGCGCGCTGCAACAGCGAACGCGCGGCATCGCTCGTGCCGAGACCCGGACCGACGACCAGTGCATCCGGTTTCGCGTCGAGTACTGGACCCGCGTGGCGCAACATCAATTCAGGCATGCTGGTATCGAGTTTCGGCGGATCCGCCATCAGGAAGCCGAGCCAGACTTTGCCTGCACCGGTGCGCAGCGCCGCACGTCCGGCGAGGATGAGTGCGCCGCCCATGCCTTCCGTTCCGCCCAGAATTCCCAGCGTTCCGAAGGTGCCCTTGTTTACGTTGCGCATTCTTCGACCGAGCACGTCCGGCAGCGCCGCCGCAAGCACAGGCCAGTCCAGGCGGTGTCCGCGCGCCGACGCAGCCCCGCCAATGTCCAGCGCATGAACCGAAACGTCACCGCAGTGATCGGGACCGTCTCCGGTGAGCAGGCCGGGCTTCAAGCCGATGAACGTCGCGGTGGCCGAAGCGCGAATCGTGGGCGCCGCTGTTGCGCCGGTATCGGCATTCAATCCGGTCGGTATGTCCAGAGCGAGGATGGGCGCGCCCGCGTCGTTGGCCCACTGCACGAGCGCCGCATGGCCGTTGGTTACCGGTCGCGAGAGACCGACGCCGAACAAGCCGTCGACAATGAGGACAGGCCGCTCCGCGTCCGGACCCGCCACTGTGGTGCCGCCCGCATCGATGAAAGCGGCGCGCGCGGCCGCGGCGTCGCGCGGCAATTTCGCGGCATCGCCAATGAAGACGACCGCGATGTCGAAGAACCATGCACGCAGCCAGCGCGCGACGACGAACGCGTCGCCGCCGTTGTTGCCCGGCCCCGCGAGGACGACGATGCGACCGCCGCGCTCGCCCGCCAGCGCACGCGCTACGTCTGCGGCCGCACGGCCGGCGCGTTCCATGAGCGGCACATGGCCATGGCTTGCTTCGAGCGCTCGCAATTCGGCGACCCGATAGATGGGGGCGAGGCTCGCGTCCATGCGCAGATTATAGGCGGTGCGACTCCCGGACCCGGGTCTGTGCGAGCGCTCCCCCGGCTGCTGTTGCGGGGGATGCGGCGCCGTCCGACCGGGAGATTTGGACAAACCGGGTCGCCAATCGTAGAATTGCGCGGATCGGACGCGACGCACCTCATGCGAACCTGGCCCATCCCGGCCCGCGTCCTTTACTGGAGAATCCACCCATGTTTCGCAAATCTGGCATGTCGCTCGCGCTGTTGCTGGCGGCGCTCATCGCAGTTCCGGCCGCAGCGCAGGATTCGCCCGCGCTGAAGAAGATCAAGGAGTCCGGGTCGATCACGATCGGCCATCGCGACGCGTCGATTCCGTTCTCGTACTATGACGACAAGCAGCAGGTCATCGGCTACGCAATGGACATCTGCATGAAGGTCGTCGACGCGGTCAAGGCAGAGTTGAAGATGCCCAACCTCAAGGTCAACCTGAACCCGGTGACATCGGCGACGCGCATCCCGTTGATTGCCAACGGGACGATCGACCTCGAGTGCGGCTCGACGACCAACAATATCGAGCGGCAGAAGCAGGTCGCGTTCACGAACACGCATTTCGTCACCGCGAACCGCTACATGGCGAAGAAATCGTCCAACATCAAGTCGCTCGCCGATTTGAAGGGCAAGACCGTCGTTTCCACCGCCGGCACGACGAACCTGAAATGGGTGACCGAGGAGAACGCCAAGCAGAACCTCGGCATGAATATCCTGGTCGCCAAGGACCATCCGGAATCGTTCCTGATGGTCGAGACCGACCGCGCCGTTGCGTTCTTCATGGACGATATCCTGCTTTACAGCCTGGTGGCGAGCTCCAAGTCGCCCGCCGAATTTTTGGTCGGCAATGAGGCCTATACGATCGAGCCGTACGGGATCATGATGCGGCGCGACGACCCGGTCTTCAAGAAGCTCGTGGATGCGGCGACCGCCAACCTGTACAAGAGCGGCGGCATCACGCCGATCTACAACAAGTGGTTCCTCGCGGCCGTTCCGCCGAAGGGGATCAATCTCAACGTGCCGATCAGCCCGCAGCTCAAGAACGAATTCGCAAACCCGACCGACAGCGGCGACCCGGCGATGTACAAGTAGTCCATTGCACGCCGGGATCAAGGCGCGCGTTCCAACCTGACGGGGGCCACAGCGCCCCCGTTTGTCTTAAAGTGTGGTTACACAACTATTCATTAGCAGTCGGGTTCCGGGGTCAGGGGCGGGCGCGCCAGTCGTGGCGCCGGGCACAGGGAGGGCGGCGTGAACTACCATTGGAACTGGCGGATTTTCTTCGAGGCGTCGCCTGATGGCAGGGGCACCTACCTCGACACGCTGATCAACGGGTTGGGCTACACGCTCGTCACCGCGCTTTCGGCCTGGGTGATGGCACTTTTGATCGGCTCGATCATCGGCGTCATGCGCACCACGCCCAACAAATGGGCGGTCCGCTTCGGCAACGCGTACGTCGAACTCTTCCGCAACATTCCGTTGCTGGTGCAGATGTTCCTATGGTTCTTCGTGCTGCCGGAATTCCTGCCCAAGGCGATGGGCACGGCGATGAAGCAGATGACGCCGCCGTGGGGGTCCCTCGTGCCGGCAGTGCTGTGCCTCGGTTTCTTCACTGCGGCGCGCGTGGCGGAGCAGGTGCGCGCCGGCATCCAGTCGCTTCCGCGCGGTCAGAACATGGCCGGCACAGCGCTCGGCCTCACGGTGCCGCAGACTTATCGCTACGTGCTCCTGCCGATGGCGTTTCGCATCATCCTGCCGCCGCTCACCTCCGAGTTCATGAACATCATAAAGAATTCGTCGGTGGCGCTGACGATCGGCCTGGTGGAACTGACGGCTGCCGCGCGCTCGATCCAGGAATTCAGCTTCCAGGTGTTCGAGGCGTTCGCCGCCGCGACGATTGTCTACATTGTCATCAACGTCGTCGTCGTGCTGGGAATGCGCTTCCTGGAGAAACGGGTGCAGATCCCCGGCTTTGTCGGGCCGTCCATGAATACGGGAGGCCACTGACATGCTCGGGCAATTCGATTTCAACGTCATCGAGCGCTCGTGGGTGTATCTGTTCCGCGAGGGGATGTCGTTCACGCTGACGCTCACCGC
>JAYTIR010000383.1:0-3026 GCA_043731765.1 Burkholderiales bacterium | reverse complement strand
CAAAGGCCCGGGACGCTGCCTGAAAAATCGACCCGGGCCCTTTTTTCGTTGCAGTCGATAGGGAAAACGGCGATGATCGGGCACACATTGTCAGGCGGGGTTGGGTGAAATCTGTGCGACGTGAAAAGAGTCCTTGGAATTGCCTGCCGCAGCACTGTGCGCATGACGGCAGCGCGTAATTCACGATCGCGCCGGGCGTTTGCCGCGCTGGCGCTGTGCATTTTACAGTTCACCGCTGTCCTCGGCGCACCCGCGGCGGCGCCGCGCGCGGGCCCCACTCCTGCGTCCGCGTCGTCGACAGAATCCGCCAGACCCACTGCCGCGCCCGCCACGGTGCCCGCACCGGATGCACCGTGGAGCCACGCTTATGCCACGTTCGGCGAACCCAAGTATCCGCGCGGCTTCAAGAATTTCGACTATGTGAACCCCGATGCGCCGAAGGGTGGCAAGGTTTATCTGGGCAACCCGGACCGCCGCACCAGCTTCGACAAGTTCAATCCGTATACGTTGAAGGGCAGCTCGCCGACCGGTGTGTCCATCCTGATGCTCGAATCCCTTGCGGAGCGTTCCGGCGACGAACCCGGAACCATGTACGGAGTGGTGGCCGAGGAAATGCTGGTCGCGCCCGACAAGTCGTCGATCACGTTCCGCCTGCATCCCAAGGCGCGCTTCAACAACGGTGATCCGGTAACTGCGGCGGACGTCAAGCATGTGTTCGAGATGCTGACGAGCAAGGGTGCCGCACCGGCCGTGCGTGCGCAGTACGAGGGCGTGAAGGGTGCGCAGGTCATCGACGAGCGAACGATCCGCTTCGAGCTTTCCGACCGGACCTCTGATACGATCTTCAACGTCGGATCGCTGCCTGCGTTTTCTCGTAAATGGGGTCAAGGCCCCGATGGCAAGCAAAAACCGCTCGACGAGATCATCACCGAGTACCCGATCGCCACCGGTCCGTACACGATTGCATCCACCGATTCTGGTCGCGGCATCGAATTCGTCCGCAGGCCCGACTATTGGGCGCGCGACCTGGGCGTGCGCCGGGGCCAGTTCAATTTCGACCGGATCGTCTACCGGCTGTATGCCGACCGGGCAGTGAGCATGGAGGCGTTCAAGGCCGGCGAATTCGACCTGATCCAGGAATTCGTGCCGCAGCAATGGGTGCGCCAGCACGATGGGGCCAAATGGCGTGATGGCCGGATCAAAAAAAAGGTGTTCACCTACGGGATGGGCAAGGGGTTGCAGGCCTATCTGTTCAATCTGCGCCGGCCGCTGTTCCAGGACCGGCGCGTACGCGAGGCACTCGACTACAGCTACGATTTCGAGAAGATCAACCTCTACAATGAGCGGCGGCGCGCGTACAGCCTGTTTTCCAATTCCGATTTTGCCGCCGTCGGATTGCCGGGACCGGGCGAGCTCAAACTGTTGGAGCCGTTTCGCGGAAAGGTGCCTGACGAAGTGTTTGGGCCGCCCTACCTGCCGCCGCGCACCGACACTGATCCTAACGCATTGCGGGAGAATCTGAAGAAGGCACGCTCGCTGCTCGAGCTTGCCGGATGGAAGGTTGGCGCCGACGGTATCTTGCGCAACGCGAAGGGCGAAGCGTTCGAATTCGAGTATCTTGAAACGCAGGGCGGTTCCCAGTTCCGCACCGTCACCTGGCAGCGCAACCTGGCGAGGCTCGGGATCACGATGAAGGCGCGCAACGTGGATTTCGCGCTCTACCGAAAACGGCTCGAAGCATTCGATTTCGATGTGATCACCATTCGCACCCAGGACTTCGCGCTACCCTCGGCGATCGACTACGTCGAAACTCTCGGCTCCAAAGCGGCCGATGTAACTGGATCCGGCAACTATCGCGGGCTCAAGGACCCGGCCGTGGACGCCATACTGACCGCGGTGGCCCAGGCAAAAACGTACGACGCGTTGCGCGACGCGTGCCGGGCGCTTGATCGCATCATCATGCATGGGCACTATCAGTTACCGCAGCTGTATGCGCCGGGGTACGCGGTTTCCTACTGGAACAAGTTCGGCATTCCCGCCATCATGCCCAAGTACTACACAATCGACGAAAACTCGGATTGGCCAGTATGGGGCGTGGGTGCCTGGTGGAGCAAGAATGCAGCGGCCAAATGACCGGGGAGTTCCTATGCGCGACACGGCGATGAGCAGCCTTCCATGCTGAGATACGTGGGGAAGCGCCTGCTGCTGATGATTCCGACAATCTTCGGCGTCCTCACGCTCACGTTTATTGTCATCCAGCTCGTTCCCGGCGGACCGGTCGATCAACTGGTGGCTGAAATGCGGGCCGCGTCCCTGGGCGAAGGTGCGCGCTCCGGATCGAGGGGCCGGAACGATCTCGACGCCAAGCAGATCGAGGAAATCAAGAAGCTCTACGGCTTCGACAA
This sequence comes from Burkholderiales bacterium, assembly GCA_043731765.1. Lineage (GTDB taxonomy): Bacteria > Pseudomonadota > Gammaproteobacteria > Burkholderiales > Casimicrobiaceae > VBCG01. The sequence continues at coordinate 621 of JAYTIR010000383.1, read as the reverse complement.
GCCGCCGCTCACCCGCTATTTCGAGATGCTCGCGAACTTCGCGCGATTCGATCTTGGACGCAGCTTCATGCACAACCGGGATGTATGGGAGCTGATCAAAGAGAAGCTGCCGGTGTCGATCAGCCTCGGACTGTGGACGTTTCTGCTATCGTATCTGATCTCCATTCCGCTGGGCATCGCGAAGGCGGTGCGCGAAGGATCCCGCTTCGACACGATGACTTCGATGGTGGCGCTGCTCGGCTTTGCGCTGCCCGGCTTCGCCTTGGGGGTGCTGTTGATCGTAGTGTTCGCGGGCGGCACGTTTCTCGACTGGTTCCCGCTGCGCGGACTTACGTCGGAAAACTGGACGAGCTTGGGCTGGGGCGCGCGCATCCTCGACTATCTGTGGCACCTGGTGCTGCCGCTCACCTGCTACGCGATCGGCAGTTTCGCGATCATCACGTTCCTGACCAAGAACACGTTCGTCGAGGAAATCCGCAAGCAGTATGTGCTGGTCGCCCGCGCCAAGGGGTTGAGCGAGCGCCGCGTGCTCTACAAGCACGTGTTCCGCAATGCGCTGATTCCTCTCGTAACGGGGTTTCCGGCGGCATTCGTCGCCGCATTCTTCGCCGGATCGCTGCT
>JAYTIR010000382.1:0-10184 GCA_043731765.1 Burkholderiales bacterium | reverse complement strand
ACGATATCCATGCCGGCGATAACCTTGCCGAACACCGTGTACCCGGGGTTGCCGGGCGCGAAGTTGAGCGACTTGTTGTCGTTGATGTTGATGAAGAACTGGGAGGTGGCGGAATTCGGGTCGCTGGTGCGCGCCATCGCAATGGTGCCCGGCACGTTCATGAGGCCCGCCTTGCTCGATGATTCGGCTTCGATGGAGACAGGCGGACGGGTCGGCTTCTGAGCGAAGTCGGGCGTGAATCCGCCGCCCTGGATCATGAAGCCGTCGATCACGCGATGGAACTGCGTGCCGTCATAGAAATTGGCCTTTACGTAGTCGAGAAAATTTGCAACGGTCTTCGGCGCGGCGTCCGGGTACAGCTCGATCCTGATGACGCCGGCGGTCGTGTCGAGCTCGACCTGCGGATTGGCGGCGAACGCAGTGGTCGCTGCGAAGGCAAAGGCTGCGGTGGCGAGGAACAGTCGATGCAACATGGGATCTGGCTCCTGAAGGTGGATTGAATCGAATGGATGACTACTTTGGCGTGTCAGCGGCTGCGGCCGGTGACGCGGCCGGCGTCGGCGCAGTCCGCAATCCAAGCACGTCGCGCACGAGTTTCAATTTCGGCGGCGCCGTGCGATTGCGTGGATCGCGGGCAATGGCCTTTTCATAATTCATCCCGGCCAGGCGGGCATATACGTCGCCCAGGTTCTCGTATGCAATGGTGTAGTCCGGTGCGGCCAGCAGCGCAGCCACGAGTTCGTCGCGTGCCCCCTCATAGTTGCCCTTTTGCGCGTAAAGGACGGCGAGATTGTTGCGCGACTCGGGCAATTCGGGAAAATCGGCGAGCAGGGCGGTGTAGACGGCGATCGCGTCGTCGGTCTTTCCCGAGTCCGCGAGCGCGACGCCTTTTAGGAAACGCGCCTGGGGTTCGCGCGGCCGCTCGGCGGACAACTTGTCGAGGACGACTATTGCTTCCGGATATTTCTTGTCGGCGAGCAGTCCCTTCGCTTCCTTCAGTCCTTGCGCATAGGCCTTGCGCGCGGCATCGGACATTTCGCGCGGATCGGTAATCGGGGGCGACTGCGCCGGCGCGAGCTGCGAGCACAAGGCCATGGCGATGGCGAACAGAATGGAAGGAGGGCGCATGCGATGGGCGGGCCGGGCGGGAACCGCGCGGCCAGACGCGGATTCTAGCAGCCCGGTGCCCGGAGGACCCCGTCGCGGATCATCCGCGCAGCCGGGCGACGGTGGCGTCGATCAGCCGCCGGGCGATCGAGACGTTCGGCGGCAGCGGCGGCAGGGAATCGACCGCAAACCAGCGCGCGTCGGCGATTTCGGCGTCCTCCAGCCGGATGTCGCCTCCGGCGTACTCCGCGGTGTAGGCAATCATCAGCGAATGCGGGAACGCCCACGATTGGCTGGCGAAATAGGTGATGCCGTCGACCTCGACGCCGACTTCCTCGCGCACCTCGCGGCGCACGCAATCCTCGATCGTCTCGCCCGGCTCTACGAAGCCCGCGAGCGCACTGTAGACGCCGTTCACGAAACGATGCGAACGCGCAAGCAGGATCTCGCGGCCGCGCGTGACCAGCGCCATCATCGCCGGCGAAACGCGCGGGTAGGCGACGTATCCGCAGTCGGGACACACCTTGGCGCGCTCGTCGGCCTTGTTGCGAGTTGCCGTGCCGCAACGACCGCAATAGCGATGCGTGCGATCCCACTCGACAACCTGAAATGCGCGACCGGCCAGTGCCAGCAGCGGGTCGGGGATCCGCAGGAACAGCGATCGCAGGCCGACATAGCGCATCCCGGCGGGTTCCGGCGCATCGTCCGGCAGCATCAGCGCGATGCACCCGGCATCGCCCAGCACACCGAGAAAATGCGATGTCCCGGCCAGTCCTGCGGCGACGAGCGCGGCGAATGCCGGGATCGAGGGTGCGTCGTCGGTGCCTCCGACCAGAATCTTGCCGTCGCGATACGCGAACGCGTGCGTCGATGCGCCGAGCGCTTCGGGCATGACGTGTTGGGGCGTGAATCCGGCCGGCGTGTACATTTCAGCGCAAGAAGCGCTCGTCCTTGCCGATCACGGTGAGCTCCACAAACTTCGATCCGCTATGATTGGTCGGCGTGAATGTCACGAGGAAGCCGCCCACGTCGACATCGCGCATGCTTTCCATCGCGTTAATGAACTTCTCGCGGGTAAGGTCGGAACCGGTGCGGCGCAGCCCTTCCACCAGCACCTTGGCCGATATGAACCCTTCGAGGCTGGTGAACGAGTAGTCGTCTTTTTTCGTCGAGGCGGTGTAGAGCTGCTGGTATTCCTTGACGATCGGCGTGGCGATGTTCCAGGGAAACGGAACGACCTGCGTGACGCCGACGCCGCGGCCGGCGGGGCCGGACTCCTGCGCCAAGGCCTTGCTGCCGACGAACGAGACGTTCATGAACTGCGGGTTGTAGCCGGCCGCGCGCATCGCCTTGATGAACGCCGCGCACGACTTGTACGCCGAGATCATCACGACCCCCTGCGGGTCGGCCTTGCCGATCGCGGCAACCGCCGCAGCCACGTCGACCGTGTTGCGTTCGACCGTGCCGGTCGCGACGATCTTGAGGTCGCGCCTGCCCATCGCGCGCTCGGCGCCCAGCAATCCCGCCTTGCCGTAGTCATCGTTCTGGTAAAACACAGCGATGCGGCTGAGCGTTTGCCCGACCAGCTGTCCGACGATCTTTTCCGTCTCGTCGAAATAACTTGCGCGGATGTTGAAGATGTAGCGATTGACGGGATTGCGCAGCGATTCGGCGCCGGTGAAGGGTCCGACAAATGGCACGCGCGCGGCGGTGAAGATCGGCTTGGACGCGTTGGACGTCGGCGTGCCGACGTAGCCGAACAGCAGGAACACGCCATCGTCGATCAGTTTTCTGGTATTGGCCGCGGCGCGGTCCGGCTCGTAGCCATCGTCGAGCGAACGCAGCTCGATCCGCCGGCCGTTGATGCCGCCTGCCGCATTGATCGCCTGGAAATAGGCCGTCGCACCGGCGCGCATTTCGTTGCCGAGCGCCTGCGCCGGGCCCGAAAACACCGCCGACTCGCCGATGAGTATTGTGGTCGGGGTAACGCCGGGTTCTGCGTGTGCTGCTGCGGCGGTCATGGCCAGCACGAACACGGCCAGCCTGGTGAGCGCTTGTCTCATTGTTTCCCCTCTCAAAGCAGCGGGCACGGCCACGCCGCCATCCCGCTGTCTGTCCCGGCAGCAGCAAGGCACGCCTCGGCGCCCGGGATGTTTATATCACGCGAGCAATGACTACAGCGAGCGCGAGCGAAGGACTGACGGACCGGTGCCCCCATGCAACCAAACGGCGGTCCTCGCGTATAATTCCCTGTTTCGCCAAAGGATTTCGCCATGGAAGCCGAGCAGCTCAATGCCCTCGCCAACACGCTCGCCGATCTTTCCACGCGCACGCGTGAACTGCGGAGGTATCTTTGACTTCGATGTAAAGGCGGAGCGTTTAGGCGCAGTATCGAAGGAACTCGAAGACCCGAAGATCTGGGACAATCCGCAGCGCGCGCAGGAATTGGGCCGCGAGAAAAAGCAGCTCGAGGGCGTGGTCGATGCGCTCACGCAACTGCATTCCGATCTTGCCGACAGCACGGAGTTGTTCGGGCTCGCGCGGTCCGAAGGCGATGACGCAACGGTAAATGCCGTGCGGGGCGACGTCGCGAAAATCGGCAAGGTCGTCGACGACCTCGAGTTCCGGCGGATGTTCAACCAGCCGCTGGATCCCGCCAATTGCTTCATCGACATCCAGGCCGGCAGCGGCGGCACCGAGGCGCAGGACTGGGCGTCGATGCTGATGCGCATGTACCTGCGCTACTGCGAGCGCAAGGGTTATCGAACCGATGTGCTCGAGGAATCCGACGGCGAAGTCGCCGGCATCAAGAGCGCGTCGATCAAGGTCGAGGGCGATTACGCGTACGGTTTCCTGCGCACGGAAGTGGGCGTGCACCGCCTCGTGCGCAAGAGTCCTTTCGACTCGAACGCGCGAAGGCACACGTCGTTCGCCAGCGTATTCGTCTATCCGGAAGTCGACGATTCGATCGTCGTCGACATCAACCCCGCAGAACTGCGCATCGACACCTATCGCGCGTCCGGCGCGGGCGGCCAGCACGTCAACAAGACCGATTCCGCAGTGCGCATCACGCATCTGCCCACGAATATCGTCGTGCAATGCCAGAATGACCGGTCGCAACACCGCAACCGTGCGGAAGCGATGGCGATGCTCAAGTCGAAGCTCTATGAACACGAGTTGCGAAAACGCCAGGCCGAGCAGCAGAAACTCGAGGACTCCAAGACCGACATCGGCTGGGGTCACCAGATCCGGTCCTACGTGCTCGACCAGTCGCGCATCAAGGACCTGCGCACGAATTACGAGGTCGGGAACACGCAAGCCATACTTGACGGCGATCTTGACGACTTCATCGCCGCGAGCCTGAAGCAAGGGGTGTAACGATGTCCGATAACAAGAAATCGCCGGTTGCTCCGGCGCCGGTCGACGAGAACCAGATCATTGCCGAGCGCCGCGGCAAGCTCGCCGGACTGCGCGCGCAAGGTAACGCCTATCCGAACGATTTTCGGCGCGATGCGCTTGCCGCGGACCTGCACGCGAAACATGACGCGAAATTCAACGAAGAACTGGAAGCGCTCAACCAACGGGTGACGGTTGCCGGGCGGATGATGTTGAAGCGCGTGATGGGCAAGGCCAGCTTTGCGACGATCCAGGACATGTCGGGGCGGATCCAGCTGTACGTGACGACGGATTCGATCGGCGCGGACGCACACGACGCGTTCAAGCACTGGGACCTGGGCGACATCGTCGGCGCGACCGGACCGCTGTTCAAGACCAAGACCGGCGAATTGTCGATCAAGGTGTCGCAGATCCGGTTGCTGGCGAAGGCGCTGCGGCCGCTGCCGGAGAAGTTTCACGGCATGACGGACCAGGAGCAGCGGTACCGCCAGCGCTACGTGGACCTCATCACCAACGCGGCGACGCGCGACGTATTCGTCAAACGGTCGCAGATCGTCCAGGGCATCCGCGAGTTTTTCGTGCGCCGGGGCTATCTCGAGGTCGAGACGCCGATGATGCATCCGATACCGGGCGGCGCGGCGGCGCGGCCGTTCGTCACGCACCACAACGCGCTAGACATGCAGCTGTTCCTGCGCATCGCGCCCGAGCTGTACCTGAAGCGACTCGTCGTCGGCGGGCTGGAGCGTGTGTTCGAAATCAACCGAAATTTCCGCAACGAGGGCATCTCGACCCGGCACAATCCGGAATTCACGATGCTGGAGTTCTACGAGGCCTATCAGGACTATCACTACCTGATGGACCTGACCGAGGAACTGCTGCGCGAGGTGGCACAAGAGGTATGCGGCACGACGACGATCGACTACCAGGGTGCCGCGATCGATCTTGGCAAGCCCTTCGACCGCCTGACGATGGCGCAGGCGATCCACCTATACAACCCGCAGTACCCTCTGCAGGATCTCGATCAGCGCGAATGCCTGATGGATGCGTTGGCGCCGCTCAAGGTCGACGTGCGTCCGACGGATGGCGTGGGCCTCCTGCAGTTGAAGCTCTTCGAGGAAACGACGGAAGGCAAGCTCATCCAGCCGACCTTTATCGTCTCGTATCTGACCGATGTGTCGCCGCTCGCACGCGCGAACGACGCGAATCCCGCCGTTACGGACCGCTTCGAACTCTTCATCACGGGCCGCGAACTGGCCAACGGATTCTCCGAGCTGAACGACCCCGAGGACCAGGCCGCGCGTTTCCAGGCGCAAGTGGACGCGCGCGCGGCGGGGGACGAGGAGGCGATGTACTTCGATGCGGATTACGTCCGCGCGATGGAATACGGCCTGCCACCGACGGCGGGCGAGGGCATCGGCATCGATCGCCTCGTGATGCTGTTGACCAATTCACCGTCGGTGCGGGACGTCATTCTCTTTCCGCAGCTCAAAAAAGAATCCTGACCATCCGCCCCGCCATGGACAAGCGCTACGCCACCTTTACCGAGTTCTATCCGTTCTATTTGTCGGAGCACGCCAACCGGACGTGCCGGCGGCTGCATTTTGTCGGCACGTCACTGGTCATCGGGTGCCTCGTCGCGGCCGTGGCGACGGGTAATGCCTGGTGGATCGCCTTCGCTCTCATCGCGGGGTATGGCTGCGCGTGGATCGGCCACTTGTTTTTCGAGCACAATCGGCCGGCGACCTTTGCGTATCCGCTCTACAGTTTTTGCGGCGACTTCGTGATGTACAAGGACCTGCTCACGGGGCGGATTCCGTTCTGATCCGTTGCCGGAGATACCCCGGTCGGGTATCTTGACATATACCCTGGATGGGTATATGCTGGTTCCATGGATGCCCGTGCGGTCGCTCCTGCAGGTTCCCTTTCCGCGCCAGTGGGCCCGTCTGCGGCGCAGGACCGGGTCGAACTCGGCCTGACCGGAATGACCTGCGCGGCCTGCGCGGCGCGCATCGAAAAAGTTCTGAACCGCATTCCCGGCGCGCATGCCACGGTCAATTTCGCCACTGAAATCGCGGCAGTCAACTTCGATCCAGCCACTGCAACCGCTGACCAGTTGATCGCGGCGGTCGCGCGCGCAGGCTATGGCGCGAGCGTCCGGCGCGAATCGGAAACGGAGCGAGCAAACGACAAGGCACGCAAGGCGCGCGAATATGAGTCGCTCAGACGGGAAGTCATTCTATCTGTGGTCCTGACGTTGCCGCTGCTCGCGCAGATGGTGCCGATGCTGGCGTCGGGCGGGCTCAGCAGCGCGGCGCACGCGGACCTCATTCCACGCGAGTGGCAACTCGCGCTCGCTACCCCAGTGCAATTCTGGATCGGTCGCCGGTTCTACGTCGGTGCATGGCATGCGCTGCGTGGTGGCGGCGCGAACATGGACGTCCTGATCGCCCTTGGCACGACAATGGCCTGGGCATTCAGTGCAGTGATCACGGTGCTCGGATTGCATCAGCAGCACGTTTATTTCGAGGCCGGCGCGGCGGTCATAACTTTGGTGTTGCTGGGCAAGCTGCTCGAGGCGCGCGCGAAAGCCGGCACCTCTGCCGCGCTCGAAGGCCTGCTGCGGCTGCAGCCAAAGATTGCGCATGTCCTGCGCGACGGCGCCACGATCGACGTCCCGTTGGCGCAGGTCGTTGCGGGCGACCGCTTTATCGTGCGGTCGGGGGAAAGCATTCCCGTCGACGGCGTGGTCCGCGACGGCAGTTCGAGTGTCGACGAGAGCATGCTGACGGGGGAAAGTCGCCCTTTGCCGAAGACTGCGGGCGCCAAGGTATTCGCCGGCACGCTGAATCTGGACGGCATGCTGACGTGCAAGGCGACTGGCGTCGGCAACGGGACGCTGCTCGCGGGAATCGTCCGTCTGGTCGCGGAAGCGCAAGGGTCGAAGGCGCCGATCCAGCGCCTGGCCGACAAGGTCTCCGGCATTTTCGTTCCGGTCGTCGTCGTGATTGCCGCTCTGACCTTCGCGCTCACCTGGTGGATTGCCGGCGATGCGACCCGCGCGCTGGTCCACGCCGTTGCGGTCCTCGTCATCGCCTGTCCGTGCGCGCTCGGTCTTGCCACGCCCACGGCGATCATGGTCGGGACCGGTCGTGGCGCGCAGTCCGGCATCCTGATCCGCAACGCCTCCGCGCTCGAACAGGCAGGGCGGTTGCAAACGCTGATTGTCGACAAGACCGGCACCCTTACCGAGGGGCGGCCGGTCGTGACGGACATTGTGGCGTTCGATGGCACGTCGCGCGCGGAGTTGCTGCGCACGGCGGCATCCCTTGAACAAGGATCCGCGCATCCGCTCGCGAAGGCGATACTTGCCGCGGCGAAAGCGGAAGAAATTGTCCCCATGCCCCTGGCGCACTTCGCCTCGGTACCCGGCAAGGGCGTGCAAGGAACGCTGGCGGGCGGTTCCGAGAGTTCACTGCTTGGGTCGCTCGATTATCTGGCCGAAAACGAGGTTGCAGTGCGGCGCGAAGCCTATGCGTCGATACAATCAAACGGGAAGACGTTGATCGCGGTCGCGTCCGGTGGCCGTGCGCTTGGGATATTGGCGCTGGCCGACGCGGTGCGCCCGTCTTCCGCAGAAGCGGTCGCGCGACTGGAAGCCGCAGGCATCGACGTGATCATGCTCACGGGTGACAACGCCGCGACGGCGCAGGCGGTCGCAGCGGCCATAGGCATCACCGATTTTCGCGCAGGCGTCATGCCTGCCGGCAAGGCCGACGCGGTGCGCGCGCTGAAGTCGCGAGGCGTGGTAACGGGCATGGTCGGCGACGGCGTGAACGATGCGCCCGCGCTGGCCGCGGCGGACGTGAGTTTCGCGATTGGCGCGGGCTCGGATATCGCGATCGAGGCCGCCGACGTCACGCTCATTCGCAACGACCTCAATGCGGTGGTCGACGCGATCCTGCTGTCGCGCGCGACGCTGCGCAAGATCCGCCAGAACCTGTTCTTCGCGTTCGCCTACAACGTGCTTGGCATCCCGCTGGCGGCGGCGGGCCTCTTGAATCCCGTCATTGCCGGCGCCGCGATGGCGGCGAGTTCGGTTTCGGTCGTCGGCAATGCATTGCTGCTCAAACGCTGGCGGCCGCCCGCTTGATTAACTGAAAAGGAGACGATGATGGAAACAATTTCACTCAATGTGCAGGGCATGACGTGCGGCGGATGCGTGGCGAGCGTCACGCGCGTGCTGAAGGCCGCTCCGGGCGTCACCGAAGTCACCGTGACGTTGAAACCCGGCGTGGCCAATGTGACCTTCGACCCCGCGCGCACGGGTGCTGCCGCGTTGCGCGGGGCGATCGAGGATGCCGGCTATGACGTCGTCGCGTAAGTCCTCCGCGGCGCACGCGCATACCGCGGTTGCGCGCACCGATAAACCGGCCCTGACCAAGCGTCTCAACCGCATCGAGGGCCAGGTGCGCGGCATCGCGAAGATGATCGACGATGATCGTTACTGTATCGATGTGCTGACGCAAGTGAGCGCGGTGCAGTCCGCACTCGACGCGCTGGCGTTGCAGTTGCTCGAACATCATCTGCACGGCTGCGTCCAGCATGCGGTCAAGTCCGGCGACGGCGATCGCGCGATCGACGAGGCGCTGACGGTGATTCGCAAATTCGCCCGTTGATCCGTCGCTGGCGTGGATTTCCGGATTGGGTACAAATGGCAGCCCGGCCTGCGGTTTTGCGGGGCGAGGTCACGAAATGGCATAATCCCGGCTTCGTCGGGGTGTAGCGCAGCCCGGTAGCGCGCTTGCTTTGGGAGCAAGATGTCGGAGGTTCAAATCCTCTCACCCCGACCAGAATCATCCGTGTTCTGGATCAGTAGCTGAGTTTCGCCACCGACCGCAGGTGCTCGGGCGTCGTGGTGGGGAAGCCAAAGAACTCGAGATACGCCGGGATCTGCTCGAACAGCATGTCGGAGCCCACCTGGAACGGGCAGCCACGTGCCTGTGCCGCGAGCAGGAACGCGGTCATCTGCTGTTTCATCACGACTTCGCCGACGAACGTCGTGGGTGCGATGCGCGACATGTCCATCGGCAGCGGATCGCCGTCGTTCATTCCCATCGGCGTCGCGTTGACGACGATGTCGTAACCGGCTGGATCGTTGGAGCCCGTGCCGACCTCGAGCGCCGGGTAGTGCCGGAGCAACCGACCACCCAAACTGTCGGCGGACGCCGCGTTGGCATCGAAAAGACCGATGGCTTTGACGCCCGCCGCCGCCAGCGATGCCGCAATCGCGCAGCCCACGCCACCGCAGCCCACGACCAGCGCGCGGGCGCCGTCGAGCTTTCGTCCCTTGCGTTGAACACCGCGCACGAAGCCGGCGCCATCGAACATATCGCCCAGCAGGCTCCCGTCGGCGCGCCGCAGGATGGCGTTGCAGGCTCCCGCGATCAATGCAGTCGGGGTGAGTTCGTCCACCAGACTCACCGTGGTCACCTTGTGCGGCATCGTGATCAACGCGCCGCGAATGTTCGTGAGCTTGAACACGCTGGCCAGGACCTGCGGATAGTCCTCGGCGGTTACGCCCATCGGTATCACGACGGCGTCGATGCCGGCCTGCTCGAAATACGGGTTGTAGATCATCGGCGCCTTGAAGGCTGCCGTCGGATAACCGATGTGGGCGATGA
>JAYTIR010000381.1:0-6366 GCA_043731765.1 Burkholderiales bacterium | reverse complement strand
GGGCCGCGTCAAGGACAAGGTCATCGTCATTACCGGCGCGTCGTCCGGTATCGGTCGCGCCACGGCGATCAAGATGGCCGTGGCGGGTGCGAAGGTGATCCTGGTTGCGCGCGGCGAAGAGAAGTTGGTGGAGACCAAGAAGGAGATCGACGATGCCGGCGGCCGCTGCTGGATGTATACGGCCGATGTCTCCGACCTGAAGTCGTGCGACGCGCTGGTTGCGCGCGTGCTGAAGGAACATGGTGCATGCGATTTTCTGGTCAACAACGCCGGCCGCTCGATCCGCCGCGGCGTGATCAATTCCTTCGAGCGCTTCCACGACTTCGAACGGACGATGCAGCTCAATTATTTCGGCGCGTTGCGGCTCATCATGGGCTTCCTGCCGAAGATGATCGCGCAACGGCACGGGCATATCATCAACATCTCGTCGATCGGCGTGCTGTCGAACGCCCCGCGCTTTTCGGCGTATGTCGCGTCGAAAGCGGCGCTGGATTCATTCGCCGCCTGCGCCTCGTCGGAATTCCTCGACAAGGGCATCCACTTCACGACGATCAACATGCCGCTGGTGCGCACGCCGATGATCGCGCCGACGAAGATGTACGAGAACGTGCCCACGCTGTCGCCGGAGCAGGCCGCGGACCTGGTCGTCGAGGCGATCGTCTACCGGTCGGTGCGCATCGCGACCCGGCTCGGCATCTTCGGCGCGATCTCGCATGCCGCCGCGCCACGACTGACGCAGATATTGCTCAACACCGCATTCAACATGTTCCCGGATTCGGCCGCGGCGCAGGGCAAGAAGGGTGAGGAAGCCGTCAAACAGGAACTCTCACCCGAGCAGATCGCGTTCGCCCAGCTCACGCAGGGGATTCACTGGTAGCGGCACGTTCAATCTGCGCATCGACCTTCGCCCAGACGATGGGGTGATCGAGCAGCGCGTTGTGCGCGATGCCGGTCAGGACAATATTCTCGCCCCAGTCGATGCGGGACGATGTCTGCGGCGCGACCATCGAGTCGTGCCATGACCAGATGGACGCGGTCGGAACACCGGCTCCGACCGCGCCGCGATTGAGTTCGGCCAGCCATGCGCTCTCGGGGCGCATCTGTGCAAGCGACTGACCGAACATGAACCAAGCGTGCATGCTGCCGTGGTGCGGCGTTCCGATCGTCACCAGCCGGCGCACCTTCGCGGCCCCGTAACGACGAAGGTAAGCGCGTGCGACCAGTCCACCCATGCTGTGGCAAACAAGGATCATCTGCGACGCGCCCGTGGCCGCCTCGGCGGTGGCGATCTTTGCCGCAAGCTGATCCGCGAAAATTTCTATCGATTGCAACGGCGGGCCGTACGAAAGTGCGTACACCGCATGCACGCCACGTCCCGCGAGGTGGCGCCGGAATCCGGCCCAGATGCCCGCGTTGCAACCAACGCCGTGCAACAGGAGGATCGGCAACGCTGCCGGCGCAGGCGCAGGTGTGGGCATCACCAGCCGGTACAGGATCATCCGAGGTGCTGCGCGCGCGAGTGCCCAGAATTCGCGGCCGAACATCGCGATCCGCGCCGGCAACGTGAGACGGACGTCCGCGGGACGCTCGGCGCGAAACCACCACGCCAGCACAAACCAGAGAATTGCAAACAGCAGCGGAAACGCCAAGTACGCAAAGGGAAGCCCCAGCACGAAAGGCCACAGTGGCGCGCCTTGCCCGACGGCGTGAAGCGTCCACGCGCCGTACGCCGCAAAACCGCCGGCAACAAGTGTTGCGAGGAGAAGCGCGGTCCACATGGCGGGAAATTGCGCGCCGCGGCGTGACGCCGCCCGCCGCGCGGTCAGGCTGCCGAGGGCGCGAGCGTCTTGCGGAAGCGGTTCAGCTGCTGCACCGATTCGAACCTCTCGCCGAAGAGCGACGAGAGGTTCTTGAGGATCATCGCGACCACGCGTTTTTCCCAGCCGGCATCGAAGCGGATCTGCTCGTCGAGCCAGCGCTCGAGCCACGAAGGATCAGGCAACCGGCTTTGCACCGTATCGTTGGGAAACAGTCCGCTGTTCACGTGCAGGTTGGTCGGGTGCAGCGGTTTCCTGGTGCGCGATGAGCTCGCCATCAGCACGCCCATTTTCGCGAACGAGCGCTTGACTTCGGCGCCGCCGCGTTCGATCGCGCGTTTCATGAACCGGAGATACGCGCCACCATGCCGCGCCTCGTCGCGCGAAATGAGTTCGTAGATCTTCTTGATCACCGGCTCCGTGTGCCATTCGGCGGCGCAGCGATACCAGTGATTGAGGCGAATCTCGCCGCAGAAATGCATCATCAGCGTCTCGTCGGCGGGCGCGGGGTCGAATTCAAAGCGTACCGCGTGCAGTTCGGCCTCCGTCGGCACCATCTCCGGGCGGAACCGGCGCAGGTATTCCATCAGCACGAGGGCGTGCTTCTGTTCCTCGAAGAACCAGATCGACATGAACGCGCAGAAATCGCTGTCGTCGCGGTTGTCGCGCAGGAACATCTCGGTGGCAGGCAACGCCGACCATTCGGTGATCGCGTTCATCTTGATCGTCTGCGCCTGCTCATCCGAAAGCCGGGTGCCATCGTACGCAGCCCATGGCACATCGTGGGTCAGGTCCCAGCGCACCGACTCGAAGGCCTTGAATAGTTGGGGATAAAGCATTCCTTCACTCCCTTCCGCTTGTTGCCCCATTCTACCTCGCGGCCCGGCTCACGCACTTCAGGCAGGCTCACGGGATCCAGTGCGAGCGCCAGCTGCGCAGCGCGTTGATGATCGAGGCGAGGTCGGGAATCAGCACGATGCCTGGCATCGTCTTGCGTACTCGCCGCGTCATTTCGCCGCCCGCCCACAGCGAGACGGGCGCGGGAAGCTGGCGGCGCAGCGTGGCCAGACCGTCGCTCGCCTGGCGCACCGGGAAGGCCGCGGAAAAGCTGAGGGCGACGATGTGCACCTGGTGCGCGATCGCGGCGCGGCGGATGTCCTCCAGCGGCGTCTGCGGTCCCAGCGAAATGCATTGGACGCCCTCGGGAACCATCATCGCCTCGACCATGAGCAGGCCCAGGCCGTGCTGTTCGCTCGGGAATGTCGTGAGCAGGACCCTCGGGGTTCCGGTCTGCCGCGGAAACGCGTTGATGGCGGTGCGCAGCGCCACCTGCAACTGCTCCGTGTACAGGTGTTCCTCGAACACTTGCAGGTCACCCTGCATCCACGCATCGCCCACGGCCTGGTTGAGAGGTGTGATCGTTTCCAGGACGAATTTCTGCAGTCCCTGCCGCATCAGCATGTTCGCCAGCGTGTGCTGCAGCGTCGTGGCGTCGTGGCCTTTCAGCATCGTCAGCACGTCGCGTTCCAGCGCGGGGGCCAATGCGTCGCGGCGCGGCGGAGTCCGCGCATCGGCCATCGCGTTCAACTCCACGAGCGACAACGTCATGATCTTGCCGGGCCGCAGGCCCACGTCCATCAGGCGCTTGACCGCGCGCAGCTTGCCCAAGTCGGCTAAAGTGTATTGGCGCTCGCCGTTGTCGTCGCGGCCCGGTTTCGGAAATCCATAGCGGCGCTCCCACATGCGCAGGACGTCCTTGGACAGGCCTGTTTCGCGCTCGACGCCGCTGATATTGAGAGTGATGGACGATTCCACGGGCTTGTTCATATTGTCTTGGACGAAGAGTTGACATTAGCCGATTCAGGCATTATCGTAGCGAATATACCATTATTTGTCCAGGACAAATATGAAAATTCGCGAAAATATTTCCGCCTCGGACACCCGAGCGCCCCGGCTGTGTGGGCGCGGTCGACGCGGCCTTGCCGTGCTGGCCATGTTGTTTGCAGCCGGGATTTCAAATTCGCCAAAGGCGGCCGACCTGCCTGGCTCCGACACTGCCTGTCCCGCGCTGTTGCAGCACACGTTCAACCGGCTGCAAAACGGCCAGCCCCAATCGCTGTGCCAGTTCCAGGGCAAGGTGCTGCTCGTCGTCAATACCGCGAGCTACTGCGGATACACGCCCCAATATGAAGGTCTCGAGGCGATGTATCGCAAGTACAAGGACCGCGGCCTCGTCGTCGTCGGCTTCCCCTCCAACGATTTCAGCCAGGAGCCGGGAAACAACAAGGAAGTTGCGGAGTTCTGCCGAACGACCTACGGTGTCGACTTTCCGCAGTTCGAGAAGTCGAGCGTAGCGCACCTGTCCGCCAATCCGCTCTACTCGGATCTGGCGAAGCAGACCGGCAAGAAGCCACTATGGAATTTCTACAAGTTCGTCGTCGACCGCAACGGCAAACCCGTGGCGACCTTTGCCAGTGCCGTAACGCCGGACAATCCGGAGTTGACGGCGTTGATCGAAAAACTGCTGGCGGATAAGCCGGGACCGGCGAAGGGTTAGTCCGCGCCACGCACGTTTCGCCATCCACCGCGGGAAATTCGAATCCATTCCGGGCGATTGCGCGTATGCGATAGGTAGAAGGTGTGGCGGCAAGTGAGGGAGCCGCCCTTCCCGGCCGAATGGTCGGGTGCCATTCGGCAAAAAAATTGGCCCGGGGGTAAAGCGGACGTGCGGATCGCGATCGTAGGTTCCGGCATCGCCGGCCTGGGGGCGGCGTGGCTCCTGACCAAGCGGGGGCATGCGGTCACGCTGTTCGAGGCCAACGCGTCCCTTGGCGGCCATACGGCCACCGTGGACGTCACGCTCGACGGACAGACGTTTCCGGTCGACACGGGGTTCCTCGTATTCAATGACCGCACCTATCCCAGGCTGATCGCGCTGTTCGACGAACTCGGCGTTGCAAGCGTCGCCAGCGAAATGTCGTTCTCGTGCCGCGTCGACCGGCACCGGCTGGAATGGGCGGGCACCAACTTTTTGTCGCTGTTCGCGCAGCCCGCCAACGCGCTGCGCCCCTCGTTCTGGCGGATGCTCGCCGACATCTCGCGTTTCAACCGCACTGCCACGAATATGGACGAGCGCGGCCGCGTGTGGTCGGTAACGCTGGGGGAATACCTCACGGCTGCGAACTATTCCGTTCCGTTCCGTGACTGGTATCTGTTGCCGATGGCCGCCGCGATCTGGTCCGCACCCAGAAAGGACATCCTCGAATTTCCCTTGCCGACATTCGTGCGCTTTTGCCGCAACCACGGTCTCCTGCAGGTCACCGACCGACCACAATGGCGCACGGTTCAGGGCGGCGGGCGCGTTTACGTGGAAAAGATCGCGGCGCAATTGACGGACGTGCGCGTCGGCACGCCGGTGCGGCGCGTCGTGCGCACGCACGTTGGCGTCAAAGTCGACACGGCGGCGCGGTCCGGCGAAGCCTTCGACCACATCGTGCTTGCGTGCCACAGCGACCAGGCGCTCGCCCTGCTCGCCGATCCGTCGTCGCACGAACAGCACCTGCTCTCAGCCGTGCGCTACCAACCCAACCGTGTCGTCCTGCATACCGACGCCGCTTTGCTGCCGCGCGCGCGGCGCGCGTGGTCGGCGTGGAATTATCTGGCAGCCGACGATTCCGGGGGCCAACGTCCGGTGGCGGTCTCGTATCTCATCAACAAACTCCAGCCGCTGCCGTGCACGACACCGGTTATCGTCACGTTGAATCCGCCGGTCGAACCGGATCCGGCGTGTGTGCTGCAGGAATTCGAGTATTCGCATCCACTGCTGGACGGCGCCGCACTGGCCGCCCAGCGCGGCATCGCGCAAATGCAGGGGCAGCGGCACACGTGGTACGCCGGCGCCTGGCTGGGCTACGGATTCCACGAGGACGGACTGGCCTCGGCCCACGCAGTCGTCGAGGGCATCGCGCGCCGCGCAATGTCCTCTGACCCCGCCTCGTTGCAGATGCGCGTCGCGGCCTGATACTGTCCGCTCATTTTCCACTCAGCTTCCACTCAGTTTCCATTCACGACATGAGTGCGCGCCTCCCCGCCGCCGCAATGCATTCGATTTCCGTCCCGGAAGTCGCTGCGCCTGCGATCGTGGCCGGCGAGGTCATGCACCGGCGCACGCGCCCGGCCGCGAATGCCTTTACCTATCCGGCGTTCTGCCTGCGGCTGCCGCTGTCGCAATTGTCCGCATTGGCCGCGCGTGGCGTTGCGTGGAACCGGCGGGGCCTGGTTTCGTTCCACGACCGCGACCACGGTCCGCGCGACGGCACGCCGCTTGCCGCATGGCTACGCGACATCCTTGCGCGGGAGAACATCGCGGCAGATGGCGAAATCGTCCTGTATGCGTTTCCGCGAATGCTGGGTTACGTATTCAATCCGGTGAGCTTCTGGGTTTGCCACCATTCATCAGGCGCGGTCGCCGCGGTGCTGGCCGAGGTCAACAACACATTTGGCGAAACGCATCATTACCTCCTTGCGCATCCGCATGGCGAACCGCTTC
>JAYTIR010000380.1:0-5757 GCA_043731765.1 Burkholderiales bacterium | reverse complement strand
AATGAATAACTTATCGCATCGATTATGCGTGGCGCCGATGATGGATTGGACCGACCGGCATTGCCGGTACTTCCTGCGCCTCATCTCGCGTCACGCGCGCCTGTACACGGAAATGGTCACGGCGCCGGCGTTGCTGCACGGCAACTTGCCGCGCCATCTCGATTTCGATCGCACCGAACATCCGTTGGCGTTGCAACTGGGCGGCAGCGATCCCGAAATGCTTGCGCACGGCGCGCGACTGGGTGCGCAATGGGGCTACGACGAGATCAATCTCAACTGCGGTTGCCCGTCCGAGCGTGTGCAGACCGGCAGCTTCGGCGCGTGCCTCATGGGCGATCCGGGGCTGGTGGCGAATTGCGTGAAAGCCATGCGCAATGTGGTGACGATTCCGGTCACGGTCAAGCACAGGGTCGGCCTCGACGACGGCGAGGACTACGCATTCGTCCGCGATTTCGTCGGGACGGTTGCGACGGCAGGCTGCGAAGTGTTCATCGTGCATGCGCGCAATGCGGTGCTCAAGGGACTCTCGCCCAAAGAGAACCGCGAAGTGCCGCGGCTACGTCATGACGTTGTGCATCGCCTGAAGCGCGATTTCCCGCACCTGACGATCGTGCTGAACGGCGGGATCAATGACTGGCCGGCGATCGAGCGCGAACGGGATCGCGTCGACGGCGTGATGCTCGGGCGAGCCGTGTATCACGATCCCTACGTGTTGGCGCCGGTGGATTGGCGTCTCTTTGGCAATGAAGCGCCACCGCCGACGCGCGCCGGGGTGCTGCGCGCGCTTATGCCGTACGTTGCCGCGCAACGCGAAAGCGGCACGCCGATGCGGTCGATCGTGCGGCACATCCTCGGTCTCTATCACGGTCGGCCCGGCGGCCGGCGATTCCGGCAGATCCTTTCGGATTCGGCACGATTGCTGCACGCGGGCCCGGAGCTGCTGGAGGAAGCGCTCGCGGCAGTGGAGCCTGCGGAGAGCGAGCTGTTCGTGGAGTGATGTGTTGGCAGGCTGTTGAAACACGGGAATTCAGGCCAATGGCCCAAGACACGGTGTTCGGGTATATCCTTTCGCGGCAAAGCTGAGCCCCACTTCCCGAAGGGAGCCATCATGGACGCATCAAGACGCGAAACGCTGAAGGGCCTCGCGGCCCTTGGCCTCGGTCTCGGATTGATCGGCACGCGCGCCGAGGCCGCCGAGCCGCCACCGGAGACGACGCGCATCCGGCTTCCCAAGGTCCCCTCAGCCTGCGTCGCGCCGGCGTACGTCGCGGAAGCACTGCTGCGTGCCGAGGGTTTCGACCAGATCGAGTACGCCGGTTCGGGCATGCAGGGCGCCGGCGTGCCCGGAGCGCAGCGGATGGGCGCCGGCGAAGTCGACATCGGCATGAACTTCGCCGCGCCGCTCGTCGTTGCCATCGACATGGGCGCGCCGATCGTGGTGCTCGCCGGCGTGCACGCGGGCTGTTTCGAACTCTTCGCCAACGAGAATGTTCGCAAGATCAAGGATCTCAAGGGCAAGACGGTTGCGATCCTCGGCCGCAACTCGGCGCAGCACATTTTCTTAGCCAGCATCGCGACCTCGGTGGGCATCGACCCGAACCGGGACATACGCTGGGTCGACCATGTGCCGGCCGAGGGCAAGCGCCTCCTCGCCGAAGGCGGGGTCGACGCCTACCTCGGATTCCCGCCGGACCCGCAGGAGCTCCGCGCGAAAAAAGTGGGTCGGCTGCTGCTCAACAGCGCGGTCGACCGGCCGTGGTCGCAGTATTTCTGCTGCATGATCGCGGCCAACCGCGAATGGGCGGACCGGCATCCGGTCGCCGCGAAGCGCGCAGTGCGGGCGATCCTCAAAGCCAGCGAGCTTTGCGCCGCCGACCCGGAACTCGGTGCCAGGGCGTTTCTCGCCCAGGGCTTCAACTTCGATCCGGAGTATGCCCGGCAGGCGCTGCGTGAGCTGACCCTCGGCACGTGGCGCGACTTCAATCCGGAGGAGACCCTGCGTTTCTACGCGCTGCGCTTGCGCGAGGCCGAAATGGTCAAGAGTTCACCGCAGAAGATCATCGCCGGCGGCAGCGATTGGCGCATCGTCGACCGCTTGCGCAAGGAGATGAAGACGTGATCGACCGCGAGTGTGGCCGCAAGGGGCCCCAAGTCGAGCGCGGTTTGCGCTGAGGCGTTGCTGACGTGACGTGCAACAGCTTCCGCAGGCGCTCGATGCTGCTTGCTCTGCTGGGCGCGTGCATCGCGCCCGCAGTGGCGAATGAGGCCAAAGGAAACGAGCGCTTGCCGGTCGTCGGCCGGGCGCCGGATTTCGCGCTGACCACACAGTCCGGCGAACGCCTGTCGCTCACCGACCTGCGCGGCAAGGTGCTCGCCGTCACGTTCATCTACACGAGCTGCAAGGACACCTGCCCGGTCCTGACGGCGAAGATGGCCACGCTGCAACGACGGCTCGGCGCCGACTTCGGCCCGCGCGTACGTTTCGTCTCGGTTACCGTCGAACCCGAGGTCGATACGCCCGCCGTGCTCACGGCCTATGCAAAACGGTTCGACGCCGACCCCGCGGGCTGGAGCTTCCTGACCGGCACGGGCGCCGAGATCAGCGACGTCGTGCGGCGCTATGGCGCGTTCGCGAAGCGGGTGAAACCCGGCGACGTCGATCACCTGTTCCTCACCTCGTTGATCGATACGCGCGGCATGCTGCGCGTCCAGTACCTCGGTTATCGCTTCGACCCCGAGGAAATGCTGCGTGACCTGCGCTCGCTGCTGCGCGAATGAAATTACTGCCGCTCGACTGGCTCCCGAACGCCGTCGCGAGCGCACCGCTTTCAATCTACACGAAGCTGCTGGCCGCGTTTCTGACCATTGCAGCGCTGCTGGTCGCCGTCGGTGGCGTAGCACTCGTCGAGCTCGACGCTGTCAATCAGCGCACCGAAGACCTGGTCAAGCTCGAGCGCAAGATCGCCGCCTATCGGCAGATCCAGCACGACACGACGTCGCAGTTGTACAGCGTCGCGTCGGCCCTGCTCGTGCCCGACGAGCGAACGCTGGTGGCAACGCTGCGCCAGCTCAACCAATTCGGCTATGACCTCGATCGCCTGGAGTTCGTGGCGCAGGACGAGGTCGAGATCTTCGGCCGCGTGCGCCAGGACTACGAGACCTTCATTGCGGTCGTCACGGAGGTGGTCGAGTCGATCCGTGCCGGCAAGCTGAAAGAGGGCCGCGAGGCGCAGATCGGGCGTGCCGGCCCGCTGGCCGAGCGCCTGGAGCGCTTGACCAACGAGCTGGTCAACAAGGCCGAGGCCGACATGGTCGCGCGCACCGACGAGGTCCGTGAAACCTATGTCCGCGCCCGCGGACTGCTGATCGGTCTTGCCGTCGGCAGCATCGCGCTCGCGCTCGTGCTCGGCTACTCGATTTCGTGGTCCTTGATCGTCCCGGTGCGCCAGATGGACGCGCGCTTCGGCGAAATCGCTTCCGGCGACTTCACGAAGCAGGTCGACGTGCGCAATCGCGACGAGTTGGGCGCGCTGGCGGCCAACCTCAATCGCATGAGCGCGGAGCTGGGGCAGCTGCACCGTCAACGCGAGGCCGCGAACCGCAACAAGTCGGAGTTCCTGGCCAACATGTCGCACGAGCTGCGCACGCCGCTGAACGCGATCATCGGTTTTTCCGAGGTGCTGATCGAGCGCATGTTCGGCGAACTGAACGACAAGCAGGACGACTACCTGAAGGACATCCACTCCTCGGGCAAACACCTGCTCTCGCTGATCAACGAAATCCTGGATCTATCCAAGATCGAGGCCGGCCGGATGGAGCTCGAGATCACGGCGTTCGATGCCGCGGCGGCGATCACCAGCGCGATGACTCTGTTGCGCGAGCGCGCGCAGCGGAATTCGATTGCGCTGAGCCTGGACGCCGACCCGCAACTCGGCGAAATCCGCGCCGACGAGCGCAAGTTCAAGCAGGTCATGCTCAACCTGCTGTCCAACGCGGTCAAGTTCACGCCCACCGGCGGCCGCGTCGAGGTGCGTGCCCGGATGGCCGACGGGAGTCTCGAAGTGGCGGTGAGCGACAACGGCGTCGGCATCGCAAAAGAGGATCAGGAGGCCGTGTTCGAGGAGTTCCGCCAGGTCGGACTCCCCGGCACCAGCAAGCAGGAGGGCACCGGCCTCGGGCTCGCGCTCGCGAAACGTTTTGTCGAGCTGCACGGCGGCAGCATTCGGCTCGAGAGCGAACCCGGCCAAGGCTCGACCTTCACCTTCATACTGCCAAGCCAGCCTTGATTGTTGTCCGACACGCGCGCCGGAGTGCTACGCGCGCTGTTCGTGGAGTAAATGCCCTAGGGCTTTGGCATGTCATCGGCGATGTAGGCGCGCACGATGCTCTCGAAGTCGGGGTCGGCCTTCATGCCGAGTGCCGGACCAAGCTTCGGAGCGAAATTTGACGGCCACGTCGCCACGATCTTGTCGATGACCGGATCGTAGTTCCACTTCACGCGGTTGGCGACGGCGTCGCCGGCGACTTTGCGGAGTGCCGCGACCATGTCCGCCACCGGAACGCAGATGCCGGGCACGTTGACCGATCGAGTGTGCGCAAAGGACGCCGCCGGTACTTCGTGACCAATGATCAGATTCTCGATGACAGCGCGCGGCGACTGCACCCATACCTTCGTATTGGCGGCCACGGGACACGCCGCGTCGACACCTGCCAGAGGCTCGCGGATGATGCCGCTTGCGAATGACGACGCGGCGAGGTTCGGCTTGCCCGGCCGCACCGTGACCGTCGGCAGGCGCAGCGAGCGGCCATCGATGAAGCCCTTGCGCGTCATGTCGTACACGAGGTATTCGCCGATCAGCTTCTGCGCGCCGTAGGAAGCCTGGGGTGTGACGGGCGCGTCGTCGGTCACCGGATCCGGAACGGGTCCGCCGAAAACGGCGAGCGAACTCGTGAACACGAACTTGGGGGGCGCGGCCAGCGTGCGGCAACGTTCGAGCATCAGGCGCGTTGCGTCAAGGTTCACCCGCATGCCGATATCGAAATCGGCTTCCGCCTGACCGCTCACGACGGCCGCCATATGGAATACGGTGTCGGTGTCGCGAGTCACGGCGCGCTCGACGATGGCGGAATCGGCGAGATCGCCGGTGACGACCGTGAGACGCGGGTCGGCGGGCAATGCCGCCGGGACGACATCGAGCAACACTATTTCCGCAATCTCGCGCAACCGGCCGCGGGCATCGGTCAGCGTGCCGCGTCGGAGCAAGCGGAGGGCGAGGCGGCGGCCAAGGAATCCGGCGCCGCCGGTGATCACGATGCGCATGGAAGGTCCGTAGGTTTGGGTAAGGCGCTATCATAGCCGTCCCGGTGCCCCGCGAAGGAGTCCATCATGAATCGTCCGATCCACTTCGAAATCCATGCGGAAAACACGGAGCGCGCGATTGCGTTCTATACCAAGCTCTTCGGCTGGAAATTTTCGCAATGGGCGGGTCAACCGTATTGGCTGGTCAAGACCGGTGAAGCAGGAACGCCGGGCATCGACGGCGGTCTCATGCCGCGCCGGGGTCCGGGGCCTGCCGACATGGCGGCCGTCAATGCCTTTGTCTGCACGGTCGACGTGAGCGACCTTGACGCCACGGTCGTGAATGCCGTCGCGGCCGGTGGCACGATTGCGTTGCCGAGAATGCCGATTCCAACGGTCGGCTGGCTTGCTTATGCCAAGGACACCGAGGGGAACCTCTTCGGCATGATGCAGATGGA
>JAYTIR010000379.1:0-3650 GCA_043731765.1 Burkholderiales bacterium | reverse complement strand
CCGATATCGGTGGGGTTTCCGGCATGCCTGCAGCCGGCGAGGTGCCCGATGTTGCGGGGAGAGTTGGAGACTGAGTTGCGGGAACAGTTGCGGGCGCCGTTGTCGGAGCATCCGCCGCTGTCGATCCTGGCTCCGCGGGCTTTTCGACTTGAAGCAGCGCTACCTGCGCCGGGGCAGCAAGCGGTTTCAATTGCGCGCCGAGATCGAATATTTCCCCGGGGCCCGGCTGAATCTTGGTGGTCGGCGAGCGCGGCGCGGTCTGCGCGAACAGCGGCGACTCCTCGAATAACTGGACGAGCCGGCCCGCATTCGCCGTCTCGCCGCGCACGAGAATTTCCCGCTGCATTTCCTTGCCCTTGGCGATGCTCTTCATTTCCAGTTGCGTGAGCCACGTGTCGTCGGGCAGCACACGGCTGACCTCGTCGACCACACGGAACGCGCTCGGATACGCATACTTTCGTTCCAGCGCGAAGTTGTAGTCACCGACCTTGGTCTCGAGCTCGGTGCGCAAAGCATTGGACAATCCGGCCTGCGCCTGGGCGCCACCTGCGAGCGCGTTGAGCGCGATGACATAGTCGCGCTTCTGCCAAAGAGGAATCGCGATCGCCGCGAGCGCGACGGCCGCCACCAATCCCGTTGGCAGCCAGAATTGCCAGCGCTTCCACACCGCACGCGATGAGCGCGCCTCGTGGGGCAACAAGTTGAGGCGCGAGCGGGCCGCGGTGGCAGGCGGTTCCGGGACCACGGCCGCGACGGCCACGCCCCACGCCGTCGCGTGTCGCAATGCGATGTCCACGACCGCTTTGCGGCACGCGACCAGGTCGACGCGGATTTCTTTTCTCTCGGGGATTCGCCCGACGACGGCCACGTCGAAATAGAGTTCTTCGGCCTTGAACGGCGTATGGCGGTCGAGGTCGTAGGCAAGCGTCTGGCGCAGATTGGGCTCGACCGCGGCCGGCAGCACAATCGACTTGCGCAACACATCGCGCGGCGACAACGACACCACAACCTTCAGTGCCACCGCCACGCCGCCATAGACGCCGTTGGTGAGCGACGCCACCGCCGCGCGACCCGCGCCGACGATCGTCGCGGCGTCGCCTTCGAGCGCGATGGTCGACGCTGCCAGCATCATGGCGCGCTCGCCCTCCATGCCCGGCCGCCACAGCGTCGCGTGGTCACCGTCGAACACCAGCACCGGGCGCATGCGCCGGCGCTCCAGTGCGGCGCGCGGCTTGGGGGGCACCAGTGCGCTGAGTTGCGCCGTCCACCACGGCCAGAAGCCCGCAAGGCCGGAGCGGCGTGCGAATTCGGAGAGGCGTGGCCCGAATGCGGGCAGGGTCAGTTCACGGACGGCCATGATTCTTGTCTTTATCGTCAGCCGAAGAGGCGGCGGTGACCGAAGGCAGCGGCGTGATTTCGTCGAGCCACGCGAGCGCGACGAATGGCCGGCGCATGTCGCCGGAGGGACTCACTACGGCTTCGCGGGCGAAGGTTACACCATCCCCCATGGTCGCCACCGCTCGGATGCGCCAAATCGGGCCCGCGCCCGCGGTAAAGCCCTGCGCCGGCGGGAATGGCATGACGGGTTGTTTGGCTTTCAGCGCGTCGCTGCGCATTGCCAGGTAAGCATCCACGGCGTCGGGCGTTGCATTGGGCAGGGCAAGCAACACGTTGCGCGATGCGGTCAACGGGTTGATTCCCGGCTGGCGCGAATGCACGGTCAGGCTGTCCGCCACGCGTGCGTAGATCGCGGGCGTCACGCCCATCACCCGCGCCAGCTCGGTCACCGTTTCGAACGGCGCGTTGGCGGGCTTGTACTTGAAGCCGGCGGCGCGATAGTCGGCTTCTTCCGCGCCGTTGGGACGCGTGAGGTCGTCGGCGTCGCGCCAGTCCTGGATTGCGTCGGCGATGTGCGCGGAAAGATTCGCATCCGCGCCGCCGACATTGATGAACAAGCTGCGCAACAGCACCTCGTTCGCGGCATTGAGGTCGATCCTCGCCGACTCATCCGTGGCGCTCACAATGAGCGTGACATCGCCGTCGCGCCAGGTGTGGTCTGTGCCGTCGCGCTTCCAGGTGTCCGGCGTACTGATGCGTGAGAGCTCGAAGACCGTGCGCTCGATCGCGCCGTTGGCCGCGGCGCGCGCCTGCGCGAGCGAAATCATGTTGCGTGCGGCCAGCGCCTCGCTGCGCATCGAAAACGCAAAGCCGCTGGCGATCACCGTGAGCATGACGGTGAGCCACAGCGCGAGAATGAGCGCGATGCCGCGCTGGCGGCGGATTTTCGAATTGGCGTGGCGCATCGTCATACCGCCGCGCATCGCGAGCGTGTCGCGTCCCACTGGCGGCAGCCCGCTTCCGGCGCCTCGCGGGGCGCGATCACGAGCGTCGGCCATGCGGAACCCTTTTCGGGCGTCACGTCCACGCGAATGAGTTGCGGCAGGAGCTGCGGGTCGTCCCATTGGTCGCGCCACGTCGGCGTATCGTCGACGCTACCACCGGTGTTGACGCCGTAATAGCCGATCTTCAATTCCTTGATGTCGTCGGCGAGTACCGAGCGCTCGGCGTCGTTGAAATCGAGCCGGTCGGGCGAGTTCACGTCCGGGATGATGCGTTCGAGTATCAGCGACGGCTTTTGCCTGCCCGCTACCGTTGCCAATTTGAGGCGGTAGTACCACATGCCACCCAATCCCACGCGGCCCGGCAATGGCGCGGCGTAACGCAACTGGTCGGCCTCGCCGCCGAAAAGAAGCGGGAAATCCTGGATCTTGCGCATGCGCTGCGAATGTTGCGCGGCAAGCTGCGTGCGCAGATAGTCGCCGGCGAGCCGCATGCCCGACGTGGCCTCGGCCTTCGCGGCGCCGGCGTCGGCGCTCCGGCCTGCGAGGTTGAGCGAGCCGAACAGCACGGCCGACATGAGCGCCAGCAGCACCAGCGCGATCATGAGTTCGATCATCGTGAATCCGCGGGCGTTGGCACGCTGAAAAGCTCCAGTGTCATTCCGAGGGGCATAGGCGACGAGGATTCTGCGCAAATTCATTGCAGAGTCTTCTGCGCGAGCTTGACCGTCGAAAGCGACAGCGTGCGCTCGCCTTTGATCACGCCGGGAAACTTCACGTCCGTGGTGACGCGATAAAGACGCGTGCCCAGCAACTCCGCCGCGTGTTCGAGCTCGGGGCTCACGTCGGGCGGGGAGTACGGAACGATGCGCGTCTCCCACTGGATGCGGCCCGTGCTGTCGCTGCCGCGCTCGGAAATTTCCTTCAGCGGCTGCGTCGACGCGGCTAAGTCGAGCTGCGATTCCGCGAGCAGCAGCGCGCGACTCCATTCTTCCGCAGCGGAGGCGTTGGTGAGGCTGCCCGAAAACAGCCGGAACAGCGCGGTAGCGACGAGCGCCAGGATGACAAAGGCAGCGAGCACCTCGAGGAGCGAAAATCCGGCGTTGCGGTGGCGGCGGATCATGTCAGTCGAGAATGGCCACGCGGCCGGTCAGCCAATCGACGTCGACCTCGTACTTTCGTTCGCCGGACGCAACGGTGATCCGGCCGCCGTTGCTGCCGCCGTCGGGGAAGAAGCGGATCGATCCGATTTTTTCGTCGACCAGGTCCTTCTGTGCGGTGAAGAGTTTGAGTTCGATGTCGCGCGGCAGC
>JAYTIR010000378.1:0-3347 GCA_043731765.1 Burkholderiales bacterium | reverse complement strand
GGCTTCAACATCCTCGACCCGATCAAGGCGACGATCATCACGCCCGGGCTCGACGTATCGGGCAAGTTCGCCAAGACCGGGATTCCCGCATCGATCGTCACCAAGTTCCTGGCCGAGCACGGCGTGATCGTCGAAAAGACCGGGCTCTACTCGTTCTTCATCATGTTCACCATCGGCATCACCAAAGGCCGCTGGAACACGCTGGTGACCGCGCTGCAGCAGTTCAAGGACGACTACGACAAGAACCATCCGCTGTGGAAGATCCTGCCGGAATTCGTCGCCAAGCTGCCGCAGTACGAACGCGTGGGCCTGCGCGATCTCTGCCAGCAGATCCACGAAATGTACAAGGCGAACGACGTCGCGCGGGTGACGACGGAAATGTACCGCTCCGACATGCAGCCGGCGATGAAGCCTTCCGACGCGTTCGCGTGCATGGCGCATCGCGAGCTCGACCGCGTCGCGATCGACGACCTCGAAGGCCGCGTGACGAGTGTATTGCTCACACCTTATCCGCCGGGCATTCCGCTGCTGATTCCCGGCGAACGGTTCAACCGCACCATCGTCGAATACCTGAAATTCGCGCGTAATTTCAACGAGAAATTTCCCGGCTTCGACACCGACATTCACGGCCTGGTCGAGGAAAGCGAAGGCGGCAAGACGCGGTATTACATGGACTGCGTTCGCGTTGCATCGGTACCGCCGGCGACGCGCTAGAACAACTAGGCGGCCACCTTCGAATTCGCCTCCGCGACGATCGAGCTGCCGGCCGTCTGCGCCTGGCTGGCCGCGGCCTCGCTCACGGCAGATACGGCCAGCGACGCAAGGACGCAGGACGCCATCCGCACTTCCATCGAATCGTTGCGTGCCGGAATGACGATGGGAATCCGCGCGCCGAGGACGATCCCCGCGGCGAGGCCGGAACTGAAGGCCATCAGGGTGCGCAGGACCATGATGGCGGATTCCATCGACGGCGCAATCAGCACGTCGACCCGCCCGGCGACTTCCGAGGTCACGCCATTCATGCGTGCCGCGTCGCCCGACAATGCGCTATCCGGCGTCAATGGCCCGTCGACGATCGCGCCGCGGAACATGCCCTGTGCAGCCATCGTCTTCAGCGCCACGGCGTCGCTAGTGGATGGGAAGGCCGGCGCGGGTCCGTCCATGGCGGCGAGCAGCGCGACATTGGGCGCCGCAAGTCCGAGCGATATCGCGAGCTGGATCGTGTTCAGTACGATGTCCCGCTTGGCGGCGAGATTGGGCGAGACGTTGAGCTGCGCGTCGGCCAGCAAGAGGCCCCGTGACATGCCCGGAAGGTCGAGGAAAAACGCGTGCGAGAGCCGGCGGTCGGTGCGCAGGCCGGAGTCTTTCGCGGCAACGGGTGCCAGCAAGTCATCGTTGCCCAGGCTGCCCTTGATCAGCGCCGAAACCCGGCCTTCCCGGGCCAGTTCGACCGCGCGGATACCCGCGGCCCGCGGCTCATCGGGCGTATCGACGATCGAGAGGCGCGCGATGTCCAGGCCCAATTTTCCGGCGAGGTCGCGGATACGGGTTTCCGGACCCACCAAGGTAGGCGCCAGGTAGGCGGCGAACGCCCCGGACAGGGCCAGCTGCAACGATTCGCGGTCGCAGGGATAGACCACCGCAGCCGGCAATGGCGGGTGCATCCGGGTACTTTCGACCAGCTTCTGGAAGTGGGGGCGAACGGCCATGCGCCAGAGCGTGGCAAGGCCACATCAGGTTGTCAACCCACCACCGACAAAAGGTGGGGCTGGTGGAACGTCCGGCGGACGGGCGCGCAACATTGCCTCGCGCCCGGGTTGCGCGGGCGATTCCCGCTACACGGACGCCAGTGTCGTGCGGAGAATCCCGACGATGGTGTCGATGTGCGCCTTTTCGGCGATCAGCGGAGGCGCGATGATCGCCGAATCCCCGGTCGTCTTGAGATGCAGTCCGCTGTCGAACAGTTTTTTCTGGAACACGTGACCGCGCTTGCCGGCCGCGCCCTCCGGGTGCAGCTCGATCGCCGCCAACATCCCGTACCCGCGAATGTCCGCGATGGCCGGGACATCCTTGAGCGAAAAAATGGCATCGAGGAAGTAGGGCGACAGTTCGCGTCCCCGTTCGAACAGGCCTTCGCTTTTGTAGATGTCGAGCGTGGCCAGTCCAGCGGCGCAGGCCGCTGGATGGCCGGAATAGGTGTAACCGTGGAAGAACTCGATCGCGCCTTCCTGCGC
Organism: Burkholderiales bacterium; assembly: GCA_043731765.1. Taxonomy (GTDB): domain Bacteria; phylum Pseudomonadota; class Gammaproteobacteria; order Burkholderiales; family Casimicrobiaceae; genus VBCG01. The sequence continues at coordinate 1,113 of JAYTIR010000378.1, read as the reverse complement.
CGCCGCGAAGATCGTATCGTGGATGCGTTCAGAAACAGCCACCGCCCCCATCGGCTGCGCGGCGTTGGTCAGCGCCTTGGCCATCGTCATGACGTCGGGCGTGACGCCGAAACTCTGCGCCGCGAATGCCTGGCCGGTGCGGCCGAAGCCCGTGATCACCTCGTCGAAGACCAGCAGGATCCCGTGCTGGTCGCAGATTTCCCGTAGCCGCTTGAGGTACCCCTTGGGCGGCACGAGGCAGCCGGTGGAGCCGGCGATCGGCTCGACGAAGCATGCTGCGATATTCTCCGCGCCGTACAGGTTTACGAAGCGCTGCAGGTCCTCGGCCAGTTCGGCGCCGTGCGCGCCCTCACCCGGAGTGAACAGGTTTTCCGGCAGGTGCGTGTGGCGCATGTGGGCGATGCCCGGCAATGTAGGCCCAAAGCGGCGGCGGTTGTTGACGAGGCCGGACAGCGAGACGCCACCGAAATTGACGCCGTGATAGGCCCGCTCGCGTGAAACGAACATGTTGCGCCCGCCCTGTCCGCGCGCCTGGTGGTAGGCCAGCGCGACCTTCATCGCAGTGTCGATCGCCTCGGAGCCGGAGTTCACGAAGAAGATGCGGTTCAAGTCGCCGGGTGTGAGTTCGGCCACGCGTGTCGCCAACTCGAACTGCTTCGGGTGGCCGCGCAGGAAGGGTGCGCTGAAATCGAGTTCGCGCAATTGCCGGCCTACGGCCTCGGCGATCTCCTTGCGGCAGTGGCCCGCCGCGACGCAGAAGAGGCCCGACGAGGCATCGATGATCTTCTCGCCGCGGTCGTTCCAGTAGTACATGCCTTCGGCGCGCACGACCATTTTGGGATCGTGCTTGAATTCGCGATTCGGCGTGAACGGCATCCAGTACTCGTCGAGCGAGATCTGGCGCGTGGCGGCTTGATCGTGGAGCGGGTCGTGGAAAGTGAGTTCGGCATGTCCCATGGGGTTCTCCGTGGGCGCCACGGCATTCCGTGTGGCGCATGTGTTGTCCTGCAATGATAAACCTTTGCCGACTTTGTCGAGCGGGTCTGGCGCCGGTACCACTTTCCCGCGTAATCTTCGCCCCATCGCAAGCGGATCGGAGAGGGACATGCGCAT
>JAYTIR010000377.1:0-4138 GCA_043731765.1 Burkholderiales bacterium | reverse complement strand
CCGTTCAAGGACGGCGCGGATCCGCGCGACCGCCCGCCCCGCGGGTGAATTCCGCGTTGCCGCAGCGCATGTCCGACAAACCCGAGACGTCCGAACCGTTTTCGCTCAAACGCTGGTCGCAGCGCAAGCTCGCCGCCGCGCGGACGGCGCCTGCCGAACCGTTGCGTCCGCCCGCATCGGCCCAGGCGGCGGCGCCCGCGATTGTGGACACCGCGCCTGCCGCGATTCCCGAGGCAGCTCCGCTACCGCCGGTGGAGTCGCTGACCTTCGATTCCGACTATTCCGCGTTCATGCAGCCGAAGATCGATGAAGAGACGAAGCGCGCCGCATTGAAGAAATTGTTCACCGATCCGTCGTTCAACGTGATGGACGGGCTTGATATCTACGTGGGGGACTACACGCAGCCCGATCCCATGCCTGCGGGAATGCTGGAAAAGCTGTCCGCCGTCTATGCAATGCTCGATCCCGTGAAACCGCCGGACGAGCGGAATGCCACAGGCGAAATTCCGGCGGTCTCGGTCGACACTTCGGGCGCGGCACCTGTAGCCGCACCCGTGACCGCACCCGCGGCGCCCACCGAAGTCGCTGCGGAGACCCCATTGGCATCTGAATCTTCCACGCCCGCCACCGCCGATGCCGGCGACGCGCACGACAAGGCCAAACCCGCATGAGCGCCGACGGGCCGCCCCGAGGCGCGAATTCCGCCCCCACTGGGGGCAGCGAACGCAGTGAGCGTGGGGGTCGTGCATGAGTTTCGCGGACAAGAAACTCTTCCTTTGTTCCTGCAATGGCACGATGCCGCTCGACGGCGATGCGCTCGCGCGCGCGCTGTCGCTCGACGCCAACCCCGGTGTGCACACGATGCTGTGCCAGCGCGAGCTCGCCCGATTTGTCGCGGGTGCGCAGGGCGATGTCGTGGTCGCGTGCACGCAGGAGCAGCGACTCCTGTCCGATGCTGCTGACGAAGCGGGCAAGGCGCAGACGATCCGGTTCCTGAACATCCGCGAAACCGGCGGGTGGTCGTCGGAGGCGCGTAGTGCAACGCCCAAGATCGCGGCGCTGTTGGCAATGGCGGCACTTCCCGACCCTGACCCGGTGCCAAGCGTCAGCTACCAGTCGGGCGGGCAGGTGCTGATCACCGGGCCATTGAGCGCGGCGTTGCACTGGGCCGATACGCTGAAGGACCGCCTCGACGTCACCGTGCTGGCCACGGGTCGCACGATGGGCAGCGAATTGCCGACGGAGCGCGTTTATCCCGTGTATTCGGGGGAGCTCAAATCACTTGCGGGCTGGCTGGGCGCATTCGACGTGGAATGGTCGCAGGCCAATCCGATCGATCTCGACCTTTGTACGCGTTGCAACGCCTGCATTCGAGTCTGTCCCGAAAACGCGATCGACTGGAGCTACCAGATCGATCTCGATCGCTGTCGCGACCATCGCAAGTGCGTCGCCGCGTGCGGCGCGGTCGGCGCGATCGACTTCGACCGGCTGGACACGAAGCGCAGCGAACGCTTCGACCTCGTTCTCGATCTGCATGCCACGCCGTGGATCAAGCTCCACCAGCCGCCGCAGGGCTATTTCGCGCCAGGCGCAGATGCAGTCGCGCAGGCCAAGGCCGCCGTCGAGATCGCCACGCTGACCGGTGAATTCGAGAAACCGAAGTTCTTCAATTACAAGGCGTCCATTTGCGCCCACAGCCGCTCCCGTCAGCCCGGCTGCACGCAATGCATCGACGTCTGCTCCGCGGCGGCCATTCGTTCCGACGGGGACAAGATTTTTGTGGAGCCGCACCTGTGTGTGGGTTGCGGCGCGTGCACGACGGTTTGCCCATCGGGCGCGCTCACCTATGCGTATCCCGCGGTGCCGGATCTGGGTGCGCGAATCAAGACGCTGCTCTCGACTTACGCCAGGGCCGGAGGCCGTGATGCCTGCCTCCTGCTGCATGCCGAGGACAGCCGTGACGCCATCGCCCGGCTCGCGCGCCGTGGCAAGGGGTTGCCTGCGCGGGTTATTCCTGTGGAAGTCCAACATGTCGCCTCGGTGGGCATCGACGTGTGGCTGGCGGCGCTCGCGTGGGGCGCCTCGCAGGTTGCCGTACTGACGACCGGTGACGAGGCGCCTCAATATCGCGAGGCGCTGGCGTTCCAGATGCGGCTGGGCGAAACGATCGCCAACGCGCTTGGCTATCAGGGCGAGCATTTCCGGATCGTCGACGGCGCCGAGGTCACGCGCTTCGAGACCGCTGTCTGGCAGTGGCCGGTTGCGCTGACCGCGCGCGTGCCCGCGACCTTCGCGCCGACGCCGGAAAAACGCACGACGGTCAGCATGGCGCTGGACCATCTCGCGCTGCACGCGCCGGTGCCGCAGCAAACGATTCCGCTGCCGAACGGCGCTCCCTTCGGCGCGATCGCCATCAATGCAGATACCTGCACGATGTGCCTGGCCTGCGTCGGATCGTGTCCCGAGGCAGCGATTCTCGACAACATGGAAGCCCCGCAAGTACGCTTCATCGAGACCAAATGCGTGCAGTGCGGCATCTGCGCGGCGACCTGTCCCGAACACGCGATCACGCTCACGCCGCGCCTGGACCTGACGCCGGCCGCGAAGGCACCACGCGTGCTGAACGAGGCCGCCATCTTCAAATGCATCACCTGCGGCAAACCGCTCGGCACGGACAAGATGATCGCGACGATTCTGGGGAAGCTTTCCGGCCATTCCATGTTTGCGGGTCCGGGAGCTCTCGAGCGCCTCAAGATGTGCGCCGACTGCCGGGTGGTGGACCTCATCAAGAACGAAAACAGTGCCGACATCCGCAACCTCTGACACCTTGGAAACCGCCCCCGTCGAGTTGCTGCACCGGCTCGAACCGGAGGACGACGCGCGCGCCCAGTTCTATGCGCTGCTGGCGCGCCTCTACGCCCATGGTCCGGACGCCGCGTTGCTGACGGCGTTAGGCGGTTCGCAGCCCTGGCCCGAGGCTCCCGCCAATCCCCTTTCATTGGCGTGGAATAAATTCATTCTGGCAAGCACCGCCATGGATGCCGACGCGGCGGAACAGGAGTACACGGACCTGTTCATCGGCGTGGGGCGCAGCAACGTCGACCTGCACGCCTCGCACTGGGTTACCGGGGCCACGACGGAAAAACCGCTGGTCGCCGTGCGTTCGGATCTGGCGCGCCTGGGGCTCGCCCGCCGTGAGCGAACCACGATGTACGAGGACCACCTCTCCGCGCTGTGCGAGACGATGCGGATGCTCGTCGCGGGCGACGGCGAACGCCGGCCGGCGCCGATCGCCGTGCAGCGCGCGTACTTCGATCGCCACATCGCGCCGTGGGTATTCGATTGCTGCGATGCAATACGAGAAAGTCCGCTTGCCAATTACTATCAGCGCGTAGCAGAATTCACTAGTTTGTTCATGGCGGTCGAACGTGACTCGCTTGCCATTGAGTAGCACACCGTTGCGGCGGCTCCGCACGAACTTATAACGTCACGCGGTCATGTCTTTTGGAGGGTCGCATGAGCAACTCATCGCAACGCGCAGCGCACGCGCCGGATTCCACGCACGCCCCCAAAGCCGATCTCAAACGCCGCCGCTTCCTGCTCGCACTCGGTGCGGGTGGTGCGAGTGCCGCGGCGGTCGCGACCAGTTCGCTGGCCCGTCCGGTTTTGCCGGCCGAAGTCCGTGGCGACCCTGAATCTTCACAGGGTTATCGCGAGACCGAACACGTTCGCGATTACTACGCCACGACTCGCATCTAGCATCCAGGAGCCTGCCATGCTGCTCACGCGCAAGACCGACACTGCCCGCACGACGGGTCCCCGGTTGAAGAGACTCGCAGGCAGCAGAATGTCCACCATGGACCGCCGGACGTTCCTCAAACGTTCCGGCCTGGCGGCGGGTGCCGGCGCGTTTGCAAGCCAACTCCCTTACGGCGCGATCGGTCCAGCGGTGGCGGCCAAGGATGGCGACGCCAAATCGGTTGAAAGAAAACGCACGGTCTGCACCCACTGCTCGGTCGGCTGCGCCGTCGACGCCACCGTCGAAAACGGCGTGTGGACGCGGCAGGAGCCGGTGTTCGAGTCGCCGATCAATCTCGGCGCGCACTGCGCCAAGGGTGCCTCGATTCGCGAACACGGC
>JAYTIR010000376.1:0-2202 GCA_043731765.1 Burkholderiales bacterium | reverse complement strand
CCGGCGTTGCGGCAACGAGCAGCTCCGCGCGTGCGGCCGCGCGCAAATTCGAGGAGATGGCGATCGAGAGCGGCAACGCGATGCCCGGCAGATAACGCGTGTTGACGCGGGCCTCCGAAATGGCACGCGCCTGTCCGGCATCGCGTGTCCATAGCGTGACCTCCGGTTTCGCGGCCGCGCGTTCGGCAAGATGGATCGCCAGGGCGGTGCCCCAGGCACCTGCGCCAAGTATCGCGACAGTTGTCATGAATCGCCAGAACGTGTGTCAGAGGCCGAATACCTGGTTCACGCGGACATATCCGGCGTTCCCGTCGCGGTGGCGCACCTTCACCCATCCGGGCGTGGCCGTCGTCCCGGGCGAAGCCGCGCTCTCGGCCAGGTCGAGCAGCACGTTCTGCTCGGCCCGGAATACGAGGGGCGAGGAATCATCCGGATTGGCGCGAACCTCGGCGATGGGCACGCGTACCAGCAGCATGCGTTTATCGGCAAGGCTTTTGTTGGCAATCCAGCCGAACGATCCGCCGACATCGCGAATTTTGGTCCAGCCCTCGACATTGACCAGCACTTCGAGCGGCACGTCGCGGCCGTAGATGAAGAGCGGCCGGGCCTTGGCCGATGGCGCGTCGTACAGAAGCGTTGGCGCCTCGGCGGTCGTCTTGTAGTCCGCCGCGCCCGCCGTTCCCCCGGCAAGCATTGCCGCCAATGCAAGCGCCAGCGACAGAATTTTCGAGGGACGGCGCTTCACGGCGCGCTTGAAGGAACCCTGGGCCAGTTCGCGGGTGTCAATTGGTGACCGCGGGCACCTGCTGTTGCGCCAACTGTTCCCGGTAGAGCATTTCGAAATTGATGGGCGCAAGATGGATCGGCGGGTAGCCTGCACGCATCGTCGCATCGGCAATCGTTTGCCGCGCGTAGGGAAACAGCACGTTGGGACAATTGATCGCCATCACGGGCTGCAACTGATCCGCCGCGATGCCACGAATGACGAATACGCCGGCCTGCGACGTTTCGACCAGGAAGAGAGTCTTGCCACCGACCGTCGCCGTCACCGTCAGTGTCAGCACGTATTCGTAGACGTCCGGGCCGATCTGCTCGCCACGTGTGCGCATCCCGACCTCGACCTGCGGCTGTTCGGTGACCTGGAACGACTGCGGCGCACCCGGGTTTTCGAGCGACAGATCCTTGGTGTAGATGCGCTCGATGTTGAAACCGGCGGAGGCTTGCGGTTCGCCGACGGCCAGGGGCGCGGCACTTTGTGGGTCAGCCATGCTTGGGAATCCTGAAGATGAGGGGTGGAGAACTGCGGGAAAACCGTGCATTTTACCCCATGCGGACGCAGCCAGCGGGTCTCATGCAGGCTCGCCGGCCAGAAGCGGATCGAGCTTGCCCGCATGATCCAGCGCGGCCAGTTCGTCGAAGCCGCCGACGTGCCGTTTACCGATATAGATCTGCGGCACCGTGCGGCGTCCGGTCTTCCGCATCATTTCCAGGCGGCGCTCGGGTTCCAGGTCGACGCGGACTTTCTCGATGTTCGTAACACCCTTGCGCGTCAACAGGCGCTCCGCCTGGACGCAGAACGGACACGACGCGGTCGAATACATCATCACCGGCGCCATCGCGAACCCTCCGGTCACTTTTCCACCGGCAGTCCGGCATCCTTCCACGCGCGGTACCCGCCGGTGAGCAGGTAGATATCGGCGAATCCCAGCTTGGCGAGCGCCGAGCCTGCGGCACGGCTGCGCTGGCCCCGATCGCAGTAGGCAATGACCGGCCGCGAGGTCAGCTTGGCGAGTTCCGGACTGCGACTCCCGAGCTGCGACAGCGGGATGTGCACGGCACTGGGCAAATGTCCGCCCTCGAAATCCTTTGGCTCGCGCACGTCGAGCAACACGGCGTTTTGCCGGTTGATGAGCTGGGTCGCGTTGAGCGTGCCGACTTCCTTCATCCTGGAAAAACGCCCCTGCACCAGCGGCCACAGCAACATGCCGCCCGAAAGGACCAGGATCAGTTCCAGCATCCAGTTGTTGACGATGAATGACATTCGAAAAGTACCTCGCTGCTAAAATGCCAACCGCGAAAAGCAAAATGATACCCGATCACCGGGCGCAGCCCGTGTCCGCCTGACTGCCTCTCCTGCCCACGCCGATGTCCACGACGATTCTCGAACCCGCGCCCGCGACGCAACGCGCGACCTCGCGTCCG
>JAYTIR010000375.1:0-3927 GCA_043731765.1 Burkholderiales bacterium | reverse complement strand
GTACAGCAGCGCTGCGCCGGTTCTCGGACAACGTGGCGAAATACAAGTCTTCGAGTTCGCTCGCAACCGGTTCGAAGCCGGCTTCCGGCGGCGCATCGGCGACGACGTGGATCACCGTTTCGCCTCCGCGCAGCCGCGTCGAGATCACTTCCAGCCGCGACTGGTAATCCGCCAGCGCATGCTTGTCCACCGCGCGACGCCAGACTCGGCCCTGCAGCACGCGTACCAGTTCGGCCGGCGCCCCGGACTGGACGATGCGGCCTTCGTTGATGATCGCCATCCGCGAGCAGAGGTCGGCGACGTCCTCGACGATGTGCGTCGACAGGATCACGACGACGTTCTCGCCGATTTCCGACAGCAGATTGTTGAAGCGGTTGCGCTCTTCCGGATCGAGTCCCGCGGTCGGTTCGTCGACGATGATCAATTGCGGATTCCCGATCAGCGCCTGCGCGATGCCGAAGCGCTGCCGCATCCCGCCGGAAAAGCCGGCGACCGCTTTCTTGCGCACCGCCCACAGGTTGACCTGGTTGAGTAGCGTCTCCACCGTATCCTTGCGCGCGCCCGCGCTGCCGATGCCCTTCAGCACCGCGAGATGATCCAGCAGGTCATAGGCGGAAACGCGCGGATAGACGCCGAAATCCTGCGGCAGGTAGCCGAGCACGGCCCGCAATGCTTCGGGCTGTTGGATCACGTCGATGTCGCCGAAGCGAATTGTGCCTGCGGAAGGCGTCTGCAACGTCGCGACGCAGCGCATCAAGGTCGACTTGCCGGCGCCGTTGGGGCCGAGCAGTCCGAACATTCCCTTCGGTATTTCAAGCGTGGCGTTGTCGAGCGCCTTGGTGCCGTTGGCGTAGACGTGCGTGACGCCGGAAAGGGTGAGCATATGAACGAATCCTCGTCGAAATTGGTGGGGATTTTTGGGAGCCACTTATGTAACAGAAAAAGGCGGGGCACGCCATGTTGGAGGCGCGTCGTCGTCGCGTCGTCGTGCCCGGATTGGCTTATCGCCGGCGCTTCGCCGCGCTGGAATTGCTCGGCACGCGCGCCGACACCCTGAAGACAGCCGGCGCAGACCAGGCCGTCGTTATTCCTTGAGCAGCGGCGGCAGCACGCGGGCGATTTCCATCTCGAGCAAGCCTTCGAGCATACGGACCTTGCCGTTGTCGTCGAGCGCCTGCCACGGGTCGGCGCCATCGGGTGCGCGCGCCGCGGAGCGGGCGCTGGATGCGAGGCCGACGTCTTCGCGCAGCACCTTGAGCGTCGTCATGTCGACGACGCTGGCGAGCAGCGGCGTAAGTTTCTCGCCATTCAAGCGCGTGGCAACCGACCGGTCGACTGCCCGCAATGCGGTCTTGTCGAGGGTCGTATCGGGCATCGGCACCTTTTCATGCACGTTGCGGGGACTGACGGTGCTGCCCGTCTGCGGGGTCGCGTAGACGATCTCGATCTGGTCGCCCAGCAGGGACATCGCCGCATATTTTCGCGTGTCGGCGGCCGGCGCATGTGTCGCCGCAACGAAGCACAGGATCAAGACCATCTTGTCCATCGGTCACTCCGGGTTGCTGCCTTTGCGGCGTCGGGGCGCCAGTATGAGCCTGTACACAAAGCGCGTGCAGAAATTCATGCGGCGCGCATTGACCGACGTAACACCGCGGCGCTACCATCGGTGGATGCGAAACATGTTTATCAGTAGAAAACGACTGCAATCGTCAGTCCAGTAGCGCCAGCCCAAGCACCGGGCCGGCTCGTTCCTTTCCTGGCAGACACCCCCACGGAGTTTTCATGGCCTCGATGCGCTTTCCCGAAAACAGCCTCGCTCCCGCCGACGTGTTCGCCGAAATGGAGGACGCGCGCCGCGCCGACGTCGACTGGCGGCGCGGCCGCCTCGGGCTCTATGTGCACTTCGGCGGCGACGACGTGCTCGAGGTGGCGAAGGAGGCATACCGGCGATTCTTTTCGGAGAACGCGCTGGGACCGAAGGCGTTTCCCAGCCTGAAGCGATTCGAGGACGACATCGTCGCCTGGACCGGCGACCTGCTGCACGCCGGCCCGAACGCGACCGGCGTGGTGAGTTCCGGAGGCACCGAGAGCATCTTCCTCGCGGTGAAAACCGCACGCGATCACGCGCGCTCGGAGCGTCCGCAGATCAAGGAGCCTGAAATCGTCGCGCCAATCAGCGCTCATCCGGCGTTCGACAAGGCGGCCCACTACCTGTGCATGAGAGTGCGGCGCGTGCCGCTGCGCGCCGATTTTCGCGCCGACGTGCCGGCGATGGCGGCGGCGATCACACCGAACACCATCATGTTGGTCGGATCGGCGCCATCGTTTCCGCATGGCGTCATTGATCCGATTTCCGACATCGCCGCATTGGCGCGCGAGCGCAATCTGTGGCTGCACGTCGATGCCTGCGTCGGCGGTTTCCTTGCGCCGTTCGTGCGCAGGCTGGGGTATCCGGTGCCGCCGTTCGATTTCGAAGTCGCCGGCGTGCGTTCGATGTCGGCCGATCTGCACAAGTACGGCTTCACCGCGAAGGGCGCGTCGGTGATGCTGCTGCATGATCAGTCGTTGCGCAAACACCTGGTGTTCGAATTCGACAACTGGCCGCGCGGCAAGTACGCGGCGCCGACGTTCACTGGCACGCGTCCGGGCGGCGCGATCGCCGCGGCATGGGCGGTTCTCCGCTATCTCGGCATCGAAGGATATGTACGGCTCGCGCAACAGATCATGACTGCGCGCGACCGGATGATGCAGGGGATCAACGCCATCGACGGCCTGTATGTTGTCGGGACGCCGGAATTGTCGGTGATGGGCTACGGGTCGCATGAGCTCGATACGTTCGCCATCGCCGAACAGCTCACGAAGAAGGGCTGGTTCGTCTCGACGATGAGCGAGCCGCCCGGCATTCACATGGGCATGCCGACGCTGGCGCATGTCGCGGTGGTCGATGAGTACCTCGCCCACCTCGCGGCCGCGGTCGCGACCGTGCGTGCCGACAACCTTACCGCGCAGTCGCGCGAAGTGTCGTACGGCGGTTGACTCGCTACATTCGACCCGTTATTCGATCACGCTCCCGTACAGCACCCACTGCTTGCCGTCGAAGCGCTGCAGCTGCAACGATTCGAATGGATAGAAATCGGTCGGACTGGTGTTGATCTTGACCCCTGGGAGCGCCAGCGGCAGTTGCAGGTTTTTAAGATTGGCCGCCTGCCGCATGACATTCGCCCGCGTCAGGTCGTCGCCGCATTGCTTGAGGACCTGGACCAGCGTCTGCGCGACGCTGTAGCCGTAGACATTGTTCGAGTCGGAGATCTTTCCGTCGGGCACATATTTCGCCATGAAGGCGAGGAAATCCTTCATTCCCGGATCGTTCGACCACTGGGTGTCGACCGCATCCTTCAGGTACGCCACGGTCACCAGTCCGACTGCTTTTTCGAGACCTGCGGGCACCAGCACCGAGCCGACCGACGCGCCGACGTTGTTCAGGTAGTGGACCGGTTTCCAGCCGATGTCGTAGACCTTGCGGATCGCCAGCGCGGAAAACTTCGGCGTCGTGATGTTAATGAACACGTCGGCGCCCGAACCTCTGAGGCTGACGATCTGCGAATCGACGGTAGGATCGGAGACTTCATACGACGCTTCGGCGACGATCACTTTCGACGCCTTGTCGCCCAGGCCATCCTTCAGGCCTTTGAGCAGGTCCTTGCCGTAGTCGTCGTTCTGGTACAGCACGGCGACCTTGGCGTTCGGCAGGTTGGTCAGGATGTCCTTGGCGTAGATCCTTCCTTCGGTCTGGTAGTTCGGCTGCCAGCCCATCGTCCACGGAAAGTCCTTCGGATCGCCCCACTTGGTCGCGCCGGTCGCAACGAACAGTTGCGGCACTTTCTTCGCGTTCATGTATTTGTGAATCGCGGAATTCGACGGCGTGCC
>JAYTIR010000374.1:0-3862 GCA_043731765.1 Burkholderiales bacterium | reverse complement strand
GGCAACTGGTCGCGCGCGACCGCGGCGGGCGGAAAGCCCTCGACGTATTTCTTCATCGCTGGCGTGTCCCACGCGTCAGCGCGCACCGCGACGTAGCCGGTGTCGATTCCCCACTGGGCCGCGCGCGAAGGCTGGGTGACCCATTTGATGAACTTGAACGCTGCGTCGCGCTGGGCCGGTGTCGACTTCTTGAACAGATAGAAATTGCCGCCACCAGTCGGACTGCCGCGCTGCTTGCCCGCAGGCAGCATCGCAACACCGAAATCGAGCTTGGCGTTGTTCTTGAAATTGGTCAGGTTGCCGGTCGTCGTCCAGACCATGGCGACCTTCTTCTCGAAGAAATCCTTCGGCGTGGTTCCCCACTCGACGATACCCTCGGGATGGACCTTGTGCTTGTTCACGAGGTCGACCCAGAATTGCAGCGCGCCGATCACCTCGGGCTTGTCGTAGAACGTCTGCGAGCCGGCGGGGTTGGTCAGGATCCCTCCGTTCTGGATCACCAGCGCCTGGAACAGCCAGTACGGAAATCCGGAGGACGGAATCTGCACGCCCCATTGCGTGACCTTGCCGGATGCATCGCGCTTGGTCAGCTTTTGCGCATACTCGGTCATCTCCTTCCAGGTTGCCGGCGGCCGGTTCGGGTCGAGCCCCGCTTCCTTGAACATTTCCTTGTTGTAGTAGAGGACGATGGTCGAGCGCTGGAACGGAATGCCCCACGTCTTGCCGCCGGTCTGGCTGTTCTCCATGAACGCCGGGTAGAAACTCTTCAGCCACGCCTTGTCTTCGGGCGTCTTCACGAGTTCATCGAACGGCTGGATCGCGTCCTCGTCGATCAGCGTGTACATGTCCGTGGACAGCAGGATCGACGTCACCGGGGGGTCGCCGCCCTTCACGGCGGTCAGCGCCTTGGCAATGCTGGCCTGGTAATCGCCGGAATAGATCGGCTTCAGCTTGATCCCGGAATTCTCCTTTTCGAAGTCCGCCGCGAGGCCGTCGATGATCTTCGTGATGGGGCCGCTCACGGCAACCGGATAGTAGAACGACACCTCAGTTTGCTTTTGCGTCTGCGCCGGCACGAGCGCAGGAACAAGGCACGCTGCGGCCGCGAACAGCGCGACGAACCCGTTACGGATGCATTGCTTCAACATGACGTCCTCCTCCAAGGCAGCGGCTTGTGTCCGCTTGTTTTCAGGAAACCAGCGTTATGCAACCTGCGTTATGCAACCTGCGTTATGGTTTCATGGCGCGCGGGGGCCGTCTGGCGAACGCCGCCCTCCGAGAAATAATGTTGTGCACCTGCCGCCCAGGTGAGCCAGGCCGTGTCGCCGCGCGTGAGGCCGACGCTGCCCTGTGCGCGCACGGCCAGCGGCTGCGCGCCGATCCGGCAGGCGATGAGCGAGTCCCCGCCCAGGTATTCGACGCTTTCTACGTTTGCGCGAACGCCTCTCTCCAAGCCCAGGCCAATGTGCTCCGGCCGCACACCCAGCATGCCGCCCGCGCACCGCGCCGGCAGCAGCGCGGGTCCGCCCGCGCCTTGAATGACCGAGCCGCCCGCACCGGGCTCGAGCTTCATCAGGTTCATCGGCGGCGTGCCGATGAACCGCGCGACGAAGACATTCGCGGGCTGCTCGTAGAGTTCGACCGGCGTGCCGTTCTGCTCGATGCGGCCGCCATTTATCAGGATCACCCGGTCGGCCATCGACATCGCCTCGACCTGGTCATGCGTGACGTACACCATCGTGATGCCGAGCTTGCGCTGCAATGCCCGGATCTCCAGCCGCATTTCCGCGCGCAATTGCGCGTCGAGATTCGACAGCGGCTCGTCCATCAGGCACACCGGCGCTTCGTTGATGATTGCCCGGCCCAGCGCCACGCGCTGTTGTTGCCCGCCGGAAAGTTGCGAGGGCTTGCGCGCGAGCAACGGGGACAGGCCCAGCAGTTCCGCGACGCGCGCGAGGCGCGTCCTGCAATCCGCTTCGGAGACGCGCCGCACGTGCAGGCCGAAGAGGATGTTCTCGGCGACGGTGAGATGCGGAAACAGCGCGTAGCTCTGGAACACCATGGCGATGTTGCGCTGCGCAGGCGGCAGTTTGGTGACATCGCGTCCGTCGATGATGACGCGGCCGCCGTCGGCGGCTTCCAGTCCCGCGATCAGGCGCAGCGTCGTCGACTTGCCGCACCCGGACGGCCCGAGCAGCACGTTGAACGTCCCGGCGGCAACCTCGAACGAAATGGCGTCGACGGCACGCACCTGTCCATCGGCGGTCGTCCAGTGCTTGCTGACGTTCTCGACGGCAATGGCGGACACTGCGCGCGTCCTTCAAGGGCAATGTGGATCGTGGAAATCGAGCAAGGCATGATAGCAAACGCCCGCCCTCCGGACTGCGCCGTTTTCAGCCGAACAGCGCCGTGAGCGCCGCTCCCGGGTCAGGCGCGCGCATGAACGCCTCGCCAACCAGGAATGCGTGCACGCCGCGCGCGCGCATCATCGTGACGTCGCGCTGGACGACGATGCCGCTCTCGGTCACCACGAGCCTGTCGGGCGGAACGCGCGAAAGCAGGTTGAGCGTCGTGTCGAGCGTCACGCTGAAATTGCGCAGGTTGCGGTTGTTGATGCCGATGAGCGGCGTCTTGAGTTGCAGCGCCCGATCGATCTCCTTGCCATCGTGCACTTCGACCAGGACGTCCATGCCGTAGGCGTGCGCCGCGGCCTCCAGTGCGGCCATCTGCGAATCTTCCAGCGCCGCGACGATGAGCAGGATGGCGTCGGCGCCAAGTGCCCGGGACTCGGCGACCTGGTATTCGTCGATGATGAACTCCTTGCGCAGCAGTGGCAGCGTACACGCGCTGCGCGCCCCGACCAGGTATTCCGCGTCGCCCTGGAAGAACGTCCGGTCGGTCAGCACCGACAGGCACGCCGCCCCCGCACGCTCGTAGCTCGCGGCAATGGCCGGCGGATCGAAGTCCTCCCGCAACAAGCCTTGGCTCGGGCTGGCCTTCTTGATCTCGGCGATCACGGCGGCACGGCCCGCGGCAATCTTTGCGCGGAGCGCGCGCTCGAATCCGCGCGCGAGGGGCATCGCGCGCGCCTGCGCGTCGACGACGCCAAAAGGACGCGCGACCTGCGCCGCGATCACCTCCTCGGCCTTGGTCGTGACGATCTGCGCCAGGATGTCGCTTCGGCTCATTGGACCCCCACGCTTGCGGCCAAGTAAAATGCGGCCGCTGCGCTGCCCCCGGCAGGGGAGCTATTCGCACCTTGGGTCGGCCCGGCGGCGCTCATGGCATCTTCGTGCCGAGCTTTTGCGTGGTCGCGACGAAGGCATCGAGCTTGGCGCGAGCAGCACCGCTGGCGATCGCTTCGCGCGCGCGGACGATGCCGTCCTCGATCGACGACGCGATGTTCGCGGCATAGAGCGCAGCCCCGGCGTTGAGCGTGACGATCTCGCGCGGCGTCCCCTCAACGTTGCCCAGGGCCTCCAGCAACATTTCCTTCGACTCCGCGGCGTCCTTGACCTTCAAACCACGATTGGACTTCATCGACAGGCCGAAGTCCTCGGGATGGATTTCGTATTCGCGGACTTCGCCGTCTTTCAGCTCGCCGACCATCGTCGCAGCGCCGAGCGAAACCTCATCCATGCCGTCCTTGCCGTAGACAACGAGCGCGTGCAGGCCGCCCAACCGCTGCAGAACGCGGACGTGGATGCCGACCAAGTCCGGGTGGAACACGCCGATCAACTGGTTCGGCGCACCCGCCGGATTAGTGAGCGGACCCAGGATATTGAAGATCGTGCGTATGCCCAACTCCTTGCGCACAGGGCCTGCATGCTTCATCGCCGAATGATGGTTGGGCGCGAACATG
>JAYTIR010000373.1:0-8735 GCA_043731765.1 Burkholderiales bacterium | reverse complement strand
TCAGGTGGGTCGATCGTTTATCAATGCTTCATCGACAAGGAGCGCCTGAACGTTGGCAGGGCGTCTCACAACCAGGTCGTGATCGATGATCCCGCGGTGAGCGAGGAGCACGCCGTCATTATCCCGGTCGGCAACGACCATATCCTGCAGAACCTGCAAAGCGTCAACGGCACCTTGGTCAACGGTTCGCGGGTGGTCCGACATATATTGCAGCACGGCGACGTGGTCCAGTTCGGCGTGTTCTACCTGCGCTATCTGAATCCAAGGGCGTCTGCGGACATGGACCTGGAGCGCACGATGCTCATCGCCGGGCTGCAGGGGCGTGTCGATGCTGCGCGGCTCGAATCCGGCCCGCCCGCGAAAGTACTCCGCGTGCCGTCTGCGCGCCTGGCAAGCATTCGTTTTCCCAAAGGCAGGGTCAGGATGATCGCAGGCAGTCGCAACGGCGACACGATCACGCTCGACCGGGTGGTCGCGACCTTCGGCAGACCCGGCAAGGCGTTGGCGGTGGTCACGCGACGGCCTCATGGGTATTTCATCACCCATGTGGAAGGACGCCGTTACCCGCGCGTCAACCATCAGTCAATCGGCAAGGAAGCACGCTTGCTGCAACACGGCGACGTTATCGAAGTGGCGGACGAAAAGCTGGAGTTCTTGCTGGACTAGCGCAACTTGGCCGTAATCTGTTAGCGGATTTTGTTCACCCCCGTGGGAGGCGTGCAACCATGAATGTCGAAGACACATTGCAGGCGACGATAGGGGAGTTGGTCCGATCCGGCAAGGGCATTCTTGCGGCTGACGAGAGCGGACCGACCATCACCAAGCGCTTCGGCGCACTCGGGATCGAGTCGACCGAGGAGACGCGCCGCAGGTATCGCACGCTGTTGTTCACTGCGCCCGGCGTGGCGGAATTCCTGAGTGGCATCATTCTGTTCGAGGAAACGCTCGGGCAACGCGACAACGACGGCACGCCATTGCCGGAAGTCCTGAAGCGCCAGGGCATCCTGGTCGGCATCAAGGTGGACAAGGGCACGACCCCGCTGCCCAACGCCCCCGGCGACTTGATCACGCAGGGCTTGGACGGCCTGGCCGAGCGGCTAAAGACCTACAAGGCCCACGGTGCGCGCTTCGCGAAGTGGCGCGAGGTGTACGCCATTTCCGATCGCAATCCCACGGGGCTCGGTATCAGGGCCAATGCCGAAGTACTCGCGCGCTACGCCACGATCTGCCAGCAGGAAGGGATCGTGCCCATTGTCGAGCCGGAGGTGCTGATCGACGGCGATCACAGCATCGAGCGTTGCCATGAAGTGAGCGAGTCGGTGCTGCACGCGGTATTCGACGCGCTGCGTGATCATAAGGTCAGCCTCGAGGCCATGGTGCTCAAGCCGAGCATGGTGCTGCCCGGCAACAAGAACGGTGCCACGGCAATTCCCGAGCAGGTGGCGAAGGCGACGCTGGAAGTGCTTCGCCGAACGGTGCCGGCGGCAGTCCCGACCATCAATTTCCTGTCGGGCGGACAAAGCCCGGAAAACGCCACCGCGAATCTCAACGCGATGAACGCGATGTGCCCGCATGCCCCGTGGGTGCTTTCGTTCTCGTACGCGCGGGCGCTGCAGGACCCGGCGATGCGCGCGTGGGCCGGACTCGACGCCAATGTGCCGGCCGCACAGCAAGCATTCCATTGGCGGGTCAAGATGAATTCGCTTGCGCGCACCGGGAAGTGGAGCCCGGCGCTGGAACGCGCCGCGTGATCGTCATCTGAGCGTCAACTGAGCGTCAAGTCAGATGCCGGCATCGGCGCTGCTCGGGTATCACGATCGCAGCAAACACCGGCTCGACCGCTACGCGCCCGGTCCCGGCAGGCTGGATTGGGCCAATCAACCCGATCCCTTTCGGCACTTCGCCGGCGCTGTGGCTATCAAGCTGCCACTGGTCGCTGGTGAGCTGCCGACGCGATTCAACGCCATCCGTCGCGGCGACTCGATGGCCCCGTTGGCGTTCGATGTGCGCAGCGTGGCAATGCTGTTCGAACTGTCGCTTGGCTTGTCCGCGTGGAAATCCTACGGCAGCACGCGCTGGGCGCTGCGCTGCAATCCTTCGAGCGGCAACCTGCACCCGACCGAAGCGTACCTGTTGTGTTCATCGCTCCCCGGTTTGGCGGACGGTGTCTACCACTACCTTAGTCGCGACCACGTATTGGAACGACGCGCCGAGCTCGACGATGCGACGTGGACATCGGCATTCGCTGGCAATGGCGTCATCGTCGGCATCAGCTCGATCCATTGGCGCGAGGCGTGGAAATATGGAATGCGCGGCTGGCGGTACTGTCAGCACGATTGCGGGCATGCGATCGGCGCGCTGTGCTACGCCGCCGCCGCACTCGGGTGGCAAACGCGCTTCCTCGATGGGGCCAGCGACCAGCTCGTCGCAACATTGCTGGGTCTCGCCCGCGAACAGGATTTTGGCGACGCGGAGCGCGAGGCCCCCGATTGCCTGTTGTGGATCGGCACAGGCTCGCGGCTGCCACCGCTCGAGCGCATGCGAGACGCAGCCCTTACGGCCCGCTGGTTCGGCCGCGCCAACCGGCTGAGCGCCGAGCATGTGCCGTGGCCGGACATCGAAGCGATCGAGCATGCCACGGAAAAGCCCGCGACGCCTGCCCACCCGGTCCCGTTCCACGTGGCGTTGCCGCCGCCCGCCCAGCCGACACTCGATCTGTCCTTTGCGACCCTGGCTCGGCAGCGGCGCAGTGCGGTGGACTTCGACGGCCGCACGACCATCAGCGCGGAACAATTTTTCGCGATGCTCGACGCGCTCCTCGTGCGCGAGCAGGTCCCGCCGTGGAGCGCGCTCGCCTTGGGTCCGTCCGTGCATGTCGCGTTCATGGTGCATCGTGTCACCGGGCTCGATCCGGGGCTGTACCTATTCCTGCGCGAGCCGTCGGACCTGGCCGAGATGCAGCAAGCGATGCGCCCGGATTGGCTCTGGCACAAGATCGGTCCCCAGCACCTGCCACTGTACCTGTTGTTGCCGTACGACCTGCGCGCCAGCGCAAAGTCGATCTGTTGTCACCAGGACATCGCGGCCGACTCCTGCTTCGCATTGGGAATGCTGGCGCCCGTCGGCGGCGCGAGGGAGGCGCCGTGGCGTTATCGTCACCTCTTCTGGGAATGCGGCCTTCTGGGTCACGCCCTCTATCTCGAAGCGGAAGCGGCAGGCGTGCGGGCGACCGGGATAGGCTGCTTTTTCGACGATGAAATGCATCGACTGCTAGGCGTCCGAGACGATCGCTGGCAATCCCTGTATCACTTCACCGCGGGCGGTCCGCGCGAAGACACCCGGCTGTCGACGCTGCCGCCGTATCGCTATCAACCCTGACGCGCCGATCAAGTCGCTGCTCGTCGCACGTTCGGTACGCGCCGCAGACCCGCCGGAAGCAGCCGCCGCTCGCCATAGCGAAAGCCGCGCTCGATCAGCAACGCCATCACGGCGGCCGGAATCGCGCCTGCCAGCAGCATCGCGTGGTCGTTCAACGCCAGGCCCGTGACGATGCGCTCGCCGTAACCGCCGGCGCCGATGAACGCGGCGATGGTCGCGGTCCCGACGTTGATCACGGCCGAGGTCTTGATACCGGCCAGGATCGTCGTCGCAGCCAGGGGCAGCTCGATCTTGTGCAAGATGGTGCCGGGCTGCATGCCCAGCGATTGCGCAGCCTGAATCATTCCGCGCGAAATCTGCGTGAGCGCCGTATGCGTATTGCGCACGATGGGCAACAGCGCGTACAAGGCGAGCGCAATGTACGCCGGCACCGCGCCGATGCGCCCCGTCAGCGGAATCAGGACGGCGAGCAGTGCGAGCGAGGGAATTGTCTGCACGACGCCGGTTGCGCCAATGATCAGGCCTTCCGTCGCCGGGCGCTTCGCGGCGAGAATCCCGAGCGGGATGCCAATGACGATGCTGGCTCCAAGCGAAAGGAAGACGAGTCCCAGTTGTTCGAGCGTCAGGCGCCAGAAATCGGGACCAAAGAGCTTGTGCCAGAAATCGGCGAACCCACCCACTTTTGCGGACGTTCCCGCACTGACGGACGCCCCCGGTTGCCGGGTCAGAAAGCTCGCGGCGACGGCGGCAAAGTCCTTGCCTTCGAGTTCGGCGGCCGCATTCATCCGGCGCATCGACGCATCGTCGATGGTGCCTTCGAGTTTGGCGAGCGCGGCCCACGTCTTCGGCAAGCGCTGCGGGAGATCCGCGCGATACAGCAGCACCGCGTCGTAGCGTGGGAAGTACTTGCGATCGTCCTCGAGCACCGTCAATCCATACTTGTCGAGCTTGGCGTCGGTCGAGTAGATGTCGATCGCGTCGACCTGGCGTCCCGCGATGGCTTCATAAGCGAGCCCGTGATCGAGGCCGCGTGGCGTGTCGAAGGGCAGCTCGTAGGTGCGCTTCAATCCAGGCCAGCCGTCGGCGCGTCCGATAAATTCCTGCGAAAGTCCCAGCCGCACGTCGGGATGCGCCTTGAGGTCGGACAACCGCGCGATATTTTTGGGACGCGCATCGTCGGCACGCATCGCCAGCGCATAGGTATTGTTGAAGCCCAGCGGAACGGCAACCGCCAACCCCATCGGCGCCAGCTTGGCGTTGAGTTCGGCAAGCGACGGAACACCGTCGAGTTTCAGGATTTCCTTGGCGATCGTGCCGGTGTATTCGGGGTAGACGTCGATGCTGCCGGTCGTGAGCGCGTTCAGTACGATGGCGGTGTTGCCCAAACCCTGGCTGTGTGTCGCGCTCGTCTCGCCGGCGGATTGCGCGGTCTGCTTCAGGATCTCGCCCAGGATGTACGATTCGGTGAAACGCTTGGAGCCGACATTCAGGGTCGGCGCCGCGAGCGCAACCGCAGCGCTGGCGAACGCGACGAGGCCGACAACCTTGTGCATGCGAAGGTTCATTGGTGTAAGTTTGCCCGAACCACGGCCATCTTGTGCGCTACTCGCGCTGTGCCTTATCCACCGTCAACGGAATGATCACCCTTCCCGTTATCGAGTAGTGTCCATCCCGCAACGGAGGTCCCCGTGAAACGCTCGATATCACGTATTCTAGGACCGCGCATTGGCGCGCTCCTGTTTGCAGTTCTAACGCTCACCGCGTCCGCCGTGTCGAATTCCGCGGTGTACCTGTCCGTCGCGATTGCCCCCCCGTTGCTGCCAGTGTACGAGCAGCCACTCATTCCCGGTCCCGGGTATATCTGGACGCCGGGTTACTGGGCATCGGGTCCGGACGGGTTTTACTGGGTGCCCGGAACATGGGTGCTCGCACCGTTCGTCGGCGGGCTGTGGACCCCTGGGTACTGGGGGTGGGGCGACGGCTTGTATTTCTGGCATTCCGGGTATTGGGGTCGTCACGTGGGTTTCTACGGCGGCATCAATTATGGATTCGGCTATACCGGCTTCGGGTATCAGGGCGGGTACTGGAATGGTGGGTCGTTCTGGTACAACCGTACGGTGAACAACGTCAATATCAGGAACATCACCAACACTTACAACACGACCATCGTCAATAATGCAGCCGTGACGCGCGTCAGCCACAACGGCGGTTCCGGTGGTGTGATCGCACAACCAACGCCGCAGGACCGAATTGCCGCCCGCGAAACACACACGCCGCTGTTACCTGTCCAAGCGCGCCACGAGCTGGCCGCAAGTTCCAACCGTGCGCTGCTCGCCTCGGTGAACAACGGTCATCCGTCGGTTGCGGCGACACCACGACCCGAACGAATTGCAGCCGGACCAGCGCCCGCTCGGAGTTTCTCGCAACAGGCTGCCGTACAGCCGCGCGCATTGCCGGCGAGCAGCAACGCCGTCGGCCCCAATCCGCGCGTCAATAACGAGCAGCGCCTCGAGCGTCGGAATGCTCCCGTGAATGCGAGCGCTCCCCAATTGCAGGCGGCGCCCCGTCCACAAGCGCCGATTCGCGCACCATCGGAAATGCATCCGCAAGGCCCACCCCAAGCGCAGATTCATTCGCAAGGTCCACCGAGTTCGGGCCGGCCGCAGCCCGAGGCGCGCGTACAGCACGGTGAGCCCAATGATCGCCCCGGCGACCGCCAAGCCCGGTAGCGCAAGGTTGGTTCGCCAGCTTCCATGGCTCGCACCACCTTGAGCACGGTCGCGAACTCCGAAGCAAGATCAGTCCGTCCGCAGCGGTTCCGGAGCGCCGCGGACGCGTCCGGGGGCGCTGCGCTCGTACTCGGCAATGACCTGCGCCCCGAGCAAGAGCACCAGCGCTGCGATTTCCAGGCTCAAGAGAACCACGATTGCCGTGGTCAGCGACCCGTACACGACCTTGATTTGCGATAGCGTCGAGAAGTACCAGACCAGCACGTGACGTGTGACTTCCCACAGCAGCCCAGCGGTAACGCCACCGATGAGCGCGTGGCGCCACGTCGGGCGCCCGACGGGCATCACCATGTAAATTGCAGTCAGCACGATGATTTCGCCGGCCACGCCGATGACATAGAGCAGCAACCCGGAAAACCCGACCAACGAACGTGTGCGACCGAGCACTTCGATGCTCTCCTGGCCAATCGCCTGCAATGCGCCGGCAACGAACGTGACGATCAGCGCGCCAATTCCGAGGAAGAGCATGCAGAAGAACGGGATCAGCGCGGAGGTAAGGAAGTGCCGCCGCCTGATCCTCACTCGGTGGTAGAAGATCACCGACATTGCATTTTCCAGCACCGTAAACGCGAGAGAACTGAAGAACAGCAACGTGGCGACGAGCACCCAGCCGATGGTGTGGCGATGCTCGAGGAAGAGCGCGAGCTCCCCCATGATTAGGTTGGACTGGCCGGGCACGATCAAATCGAGGTAGCGGTCGAGCGTGCTCAGCAACGCCGCTTCTTCGACATAATTGGCCAGTACGATCAGGATGAGGATCAGCAGCGGCAGTATCGAGAGCAACGTGTTGTAGGCAACTGCGCCGGCGAGCAGGTAACCCTGGTTGGCACGAAAGCTCTTCAGAACCCGGATCGCGAAGGCGCCTGGGTGCTTCAGGACAGCGGATGCGCGCGTGCGGGCTCTGGACATGTGCTGTGGGGGGTGCGGCAGACGGGGCATCGCGTTCAGCGACCGGATCGGGTGGGGAAATGGGGTTCTATACTGCCTTTACGCGGGCCCAATTCCATTCCGCGCGAGCGCGCGCAAGACAGTCTTCGGCTCCCGATCAATTATGCAGAGCAGCACGCGAGCGGTGCCGCGCGGTCTGCGGTCGCCACGCTCCCAGTGTCGCAGCGTACCAGCACTGATAGCGAATTTGGCGGCGAATTCGAGCTGCGTCAGGCCCGTCTTCTCCCGGACAGCCTTAACGTCGATGTCGGGAATGCGGTGGACGCGGATCTTCACCGGCCGCCCTTCCCGGTGCGCAATGGCCTGCTCGAGGCCTCGCTTGATGCTTGCAAACGCTCTGGTCATGGAATCAGGGTAATCCAATGGATTAGTATCGTCAAGCGCCTGTGCGGCGCGGAAGAGCCTCCTCACATTCAATGCGTAATTCCTTGGGTGTGGAATCAGCCATTAGGCCAAGACCGTGCAATCGCCTACCCGCGCAGGGACGCGACCGGTATGTGTCCTACACCACGGAATTGTCCGGTGATTAGTCATCCGCCGCACTCATCCGTTCGTCCTATCGCGGCGAGGAACGTCAGGCCGCAGACTCGACTACGCATACTGGGGCCATTTGGCGGTATGTAACGTACTACTTGACATCTTATATCGCTTTACTTTACTATCCGGACTGAAGTCGATCCCCGTGATTCGTTCCTTTCGACACAAAGGGTTGGAGGCGTTTTTCACTACCAGTTCGGCAAAACGAATACCCGCCGCCTGGCGGCCGCGCATTGAACGGATGCTTGACCACCTGGATTCCGCCGTTCGGCCTCAGGACATGAACGTTCCCGGATGGCGCCTCCATCCGCTGCGGGGCGATCAACGCGATCGATGGGCGGTCGACGTTTCCGGCAACCTGCGCCTGACGTTCGCCTTTGACGGCGAGCACGCAATCGATGTCGATCTCGAGGACTACCACTGATGAAGACGTTGCGTGACCGTCGCCGCGCCCCCACTCATCCGGGAGCCATCCTGCGTGAGGACGTGTTGCCGGCATTGCGCATGTCGCAGCAGGCATTCGCCGACCGGTTGGGTGTTTCCCGTGTAACTGTGAACACCCTGCTTCAGGAGCGGCGCGACTTGTCGGCCGAGCTGGCGGCGCGCATTGCCAAGCTTCTGGGACATTCGCCCGAAAGCTGGATAAGGATGCAGGAGGCACTGGACCTGTGGCGGATTTCCCGGGACCCGTCGCGTCTCGCCGGCATCACGCCGTTATCGCGTGACGCGTTCGCCACCTAGCACTGTCAGATCCGCGCCAGTCGTTTGACCGTATCCGGAAAGCGCTCGACCAACCGGATCAGCAATGCCACTTGAGCATTCGGACGCGCGCGGCCCTGCTCCCAGTTCTCTAGGGTCCGCGGGTTGGTCCGGAGATAACCCGTGAACACGGCGCGCGAGAGTTTGAGTCGCTCGCGGAGAGCAACGAGTTCCGCCGCGCCGACCTCCGGCGCTGGCGGGAAGGCGACGGTCACCGTACGCAACGTGCGTTTGCCGGTGCGCTGCGCTGCCAGAGCATCGAAGCCCTCGGCAATTTCGGCAAAGAGCTTGCGTTTCATCGTCGCGCATCCAGTTCCAATTTCA
>JAYTIR010000372.1:0-1588 GCA_043731765.1 Burkholderiales bacterium | reverse complement strand
TTCCTTCATGTACAGGTTGAGCGGCACCGTCAGGTCCCTGGTGTTGAACCACCTGGCGTAGATGCGCCGGATTTCGCCGGACTGGAAGAGGTCGATCAGTGCGCGGTTCACGAGTCTCTCGAACTGCGGCTCGTCGCGGCGCATCATGATTGCATAGGGTTCCACCGACAAATACTTTCCGACCACCGCGAAGTCATCCGGTTTTTTCGATCTGGAAATGAGGCCATAGAGCAGCACATCGTCCATCGGGAACGCGACCGCCCGGCCCTCGTCGACCGCCTTGAACGAGTCGCCGTGGTCCTTCGCTTCGATGATGTTGATCTTGAGGACGCGCTCGTCGTTCATGGTCTTGATTATTTTTTCGCTGGTGGTGCCGACAGTCACCACGACATTCTTGCCGCGCAGATCCTCGACGGTGGCGATGTTCGACGACTTTCTGGCCAGCATCTTGATGCCCGCGACGAACGTTGTGTAGGCGAACGCCACCTGCTTCTGTCGGTCGCGCGTGTTGGTCGTCGAGCCGCATTCGAGGTCGATCCTGCCGTCGACCAGCAGCGGGATCCGGTTGGCGGAACTGACCGGCAGGTATTTCACCTCCAGCCGCGGTAATTTCAATTCAGCCTTGATCGCTTCGGCCACGCGAAGGCACAGATCCACCGAATAGCCCTGCGGTTGTTTCTGCGAATCGAGGAACGAGAACGGCACGCTGGTCTCGCGCACGCCCAGCGTTATGGCTCCGGTGTCGCGGATGCGCTTCATCGTGTCGATTTTCTGCGCCGGCTTGTCGTTGGCGACGACGGCCGGAACCGGGGCGGGAGGCTGCGCCTTCGTGGCCGGCGCGCCCTTGTCCTGGGCGGCCGCGTTCGCGGTCCACAACACCAGCAACATCAATCCGGCAGCAGCGCCCGGTCCATTGCGGTACTGCATGTTTTCTCCGTTGCCCCTTCCCTGCCTCCTTTATTCCAGCTCCGCCTGCGCAAGGCCGACGTCCAATCGCTCCATGGCATCCAGCGGTTTCATGCCGGCCGCCTCTTCGTACAATCTTGTCGCATCGTCGATCCTGCTCTTGCCGAACAGCAGGATCAAACCGTTCCCGTATTCGATCCGGGTGATCGCGGATTCGGGATTGAGATTGACGGCTTTCTCGAAATGCTCGAGCGCGGCGTCCTTCTTCGCGCCGTAAGTCAGGCCGGCGACGAGGCCGCCCACCTTGTTGATCACTTCGGCCTGGTAGGAACCGTACGCGGTGTGCGCATCGGCGTGTTTCGCGTCAAGCTTCAACGCCGTGAGCAGCGCGTCCTTGATCTTGCCGCCGTAGCCCTGCGCGAGCGCCTTCACAACTGAAATGCCCTGGCCGTAACGGCCGATCGCGAAGGCATAAAGGTAATGCGCGTTCGCGTCCTTCGGCGCCTTGCCGCGGCGCTCCTCCGCCCAGGAGGCGGCCTCCTCGAACAGCGCAAGTTTCGCCTTCTCCGACTTCTCCAGGTAATTCGCGTGGACCGTCTGCGCCTTCACTGCCGCATTGACGCCCGAGTCTCCTGCGGCCAGGCCCGCGTCGACCGCCTGCGCAAACTCACCGGCATGGAAA
>JAYTIR010000371.1:0-4060 GCA_043731765.1 Burkholderiales bacterium | reverse complement strand
GCAGCCAGCGCCGGTTCTTGAAGGCGCAGCAGATCGTGGAAATAGCTGTCGAGCGGGCCGGCGTCGGCCTCGCCGGACAAGACCGCCTCGACCACGCGGAGCGGCGTTACCAGCGGCCCGACGGTGGATTCGAACAGCGGACCTCCTCGGTCATGCGCAAAAGGCGCCAGGAAACGGCGCGGCGCCTGGTACCCGGACTGCGAATCGATAGTCGTGAACGCGAACCGCCGGCCGAAGGTGTCGGTGATTTGCCGCATCGGCGAATCGGCGCGCGCGACGATATCGGTGCAGTAGATGGGCTCGCCGCCATATCGCGCCGGATCCGGAACCGGTGCGGCGAGAATCCGTGGCGCCGGCCGCGCATTCGCAATGGGATAGCCGCACATGAAGACGCAAGCGACATCCGGCCGCTCCCACATTGCCGGCAATGGCGCGGGCGCGGGGTAGTCGATGACTTCACATTCGACGCCGGCGCGCGCAATGACCCACTCGAGCAACGTGCGCCACGCGGCCGCCACGGTCGCGTTGACCGCGTACATTCGCGCATTCGCGATCAGCATCGCGGTTTCGCACGCTTTTGGTCCGGCACGAAATCAGGCATAGCGCAGGCGTTGACCAACACCCATCCGTCGCGCTTTTTGCAACATCGCATGGCCCAGCGCGATGTCCGACAGCGAAAGGCCGCGGTGCCACAGAAGGGTGGTCTCATCGTCACGCTCGCGGCCCGGCTTGCGGCCCGCGACGATCTCGCCCAATTCGGCGTGAAGCGTAGTCGCGCTCAGCGTGCCCGCGTCGACGTGCGCGCGCAGGCTGCCGAATTGTCCGGCCTTGCATTGCCCCCAATCGTCGACCACCACCTTGTCCATGATGCCGGTGAGCGACAATTCCACCGCGCTCATCGTGCCGTAGGGCACCACGAACGCGCCACGCTTGATCCACGCCGTTTTCAGCAACGGTTCCGGTTGCGAAAGCCGGGACGCTTCGACGACGATGTCGGCGCCTCGGACGCAGGATTCCCAGTCGTCCGTGGCGATCACCTTGTTACCCAGGTCGCGGGTCAGTCGCGCGGCAAAGTCCGTGCGGCTTGCTTCACGGCGCGAATGCACGCGGATCTCGCCGAAGTGGAACAGCGAGTCGAGCAGGCGGACATTCCAGTACGCGGTGCCGCGCGCGCCGACGTGTCCCAGAACGCGACTGTCCTTCCGCGCCAGATGTTTTGCCCCGATCGCTGTGACGGCACCGGTGCGCATGTCGGTGAGGCCCGCTGCGTCGATGATCGCGACGGGCTGGCCGGTCGCCGGATCGAACAGGTTGAGCAGGCCCATTTCCGACGGCAGTCCGCGCTGATAATTCTCCACGTAGTCGCCGACGACCTTGACCCCGGCGAGTGCCAGAGGTGCCACGTAACCGCGCAGCACATTGAAATGCCCGTTGAACGAAGGGTCGGGCATGAGGTGCATCCGCGGCTCGATCACCGTCAGTCCGCGTCCCTGCGCAGAAAGTCCTGCCTCGACGGCGTCGAGGATCTCCGTGTCGGTGAGGGCGAGCAGCGCGACGTCGGGGCCGTTGAGGTAATCCAGGAACAATTCATTGCCCGGCATGGCGACGGTCTTTCTCGATTCCTTGTTCGCGCAAGTCTATCCGTTTGCCACGACATCGTGAACGGGACCGGCGCCGGATCGAAATTGCTTGGGCGACATTGCCTATGGCTCTACAATCCAATGCGCACCCGTCAATGCCAACACATGACTACCCACAGCATCCTTTCGCCCGTCGACTACCGCCGCATGCCATGGAAGAACGGCGGCGGCCACACGACGGAGATCGCCGCGCATCCACCGGGGTCGGGATTCGCTTCGTTTGCGTGGCGGGTCAGCGTGGCCGACGTGCTGCTGGACGGATTATTTTCGCAGTTTGCAGGTGTCGACCGCACGCTGGTCCTGCTCGCCGGTGGCGGCATGCGGCTGACCGGGGACGGCGAGCCGCTGGAATTGCGGGCGACCTTCGAACCGGTCAGTTTTTCCGGCGACCGGACGTTGATGTGCAGCCTCATGGCAGGACCGGTACGCGATTTCAATCTCATGGTTCGACGCGGAACCGCGCGCGGCGAAATCGTCGTCCGGCGCGAAGGAGGGGAAGCGATCGCGCCCGCGGATACCTATGTCTGTTACGCGGCGGTGGGAGCGTCCGAATGCCTGGTGGCCGGCCATCCGCCGATTTCGCTGCCGGAGGCCCACGCGCTTCTGGTGACACCGGAGGCCGGCGCCGCGGCGCGCGGGCTCAGCGTGAATCCGCTTGCGGCGGGGTCGGTCGCGCTGGTCGCCGCGATCCGGTTCGCATGATGGCCGGTGCCGCCGATCGCAGGTGGACGGCGTGCTGAAACTTGCAGCCGCAGCGGCGCTATTGCCCGATGGATGGGCGCGGAATGTGGTGTTCGACATCGGCGACGATGGCGTGATTGCAGGCATCGAGCGCGATGTCGTAGCGAAAGAATTGGCGCAGACCGCGGGACCCGTCGTTCCCGCCATGCCGAACCTGCACTCGCACGCATTCCAGCGCGCCCTCGCGGGCCGTGCCGGACGTGCATCCCCTGCGCACGACGACAGCTTCTGGACATGGCGGCAGGAAATGTACGCGTTTCTGGAACGCGTCGACGCCGAGGCCTTCGAAGCGATCGCGGCGCAGGCTTTTGTCGAAATGGCCAAGTCCGGTTACGCGGCGGTCGCAGAATTCCACTATGTGCATCACGACCCCGCCGGCAAGCCCTACGGCGATCCCGCGGAACTCGCGTGGCGTGTGGTTGCCGCGGCGCGCAGCGCGGGGCTTGGACTGACACTCCTCCCCGTGTTCTACGCACACGCGGGTTTTGGCGGTACTCCTGCGACTGCGGGACAGCGGCGCTTCGCGCACACGACGCATACATTCACTCATTTGTACGATCGCCTGCAATCGGGTGCCGCGGAGCACGGCTATGTGCTGGGCGTAGCACCGCACAGCCTGCGCGCGGTCACGCCGGAGGAGTTGGGCCAGGTGGTCCGCCTGGCGGTGCCCGACGCCCCGGTGCACATCCACGCGGCGGAGCAGACCAAAGAGGTCGACGACTGCTACGCATGGAGTGGAATGCGTCCGGTCGAATGGCTGCTCACGCAGGCGAGCGTGGACGCGCGCTGGTGCATCGTGCACGCGACGCACATGACGGAAAAGGAAGTCTCGGCATTGGCCGCGAGCGACGCGGTGGCAGGCATTGCGGCAACGACGGAAGCGGACCTGGGCGACGGCACGTTTCCGGGCGCGGCCTATCTCGCGGCAGGTGGCAGGTTCGGCGTAGGCAGCGATTCGAACACGATCATCGATCCCTTTGCGGAATTGCGGCAATTCGAATGGTCGCAGCGGATGCGCGCGCGCAGGCGCAACGTGCTGGGAACCACCGGCGACCTGGCGCTGGGCAGCACGCTCTGGGCACGGGCCGCGCGCGGGGGCGCGCAGGCAGTGGCACAACCGGTCGGTGCCCTCGAAGCGGGACGCCGCGCGGACCTGGTCGTGCTCAATCTGCGCGATCCGGCGCTGGCGGGGCAGGCGGCTGACGACGTACTCGATGTGGCGATCTTTGGCCCGTCGCGCGCGCCGGTGCGTGACGTCATGGCCGGCGGGAAGTGGATCGTCCGCGACGGCCATCACATCGCCGAAGAGGAAATCTTCACTCGCTATCGCGCTGCGCTTGCGCGCACCGACGCGCCGCAATGAGGCGCTTGGGGTATGCATGATGGAACTGTGGAAACTGCACCGAGGAGACAGTCCACTCGTCATCGACGTTCCGCACTCGGGAACGTACCTTCCGGACGCGCTGCGGTCCCGATTGACCGTGGCCGCGCAAACGGTCCCCGACACCGATTGGCATGTCGATCGTCTGTACGCGTTTGCCAAGGCTGAGGGTGCCACACTCCTTTGCGCGACGCATTCGCGCTATGTCGTCGACCTCAATCGCGACCCCTCGGGGGCGGCGCTCTATGCGGGCGCGGACAATACCGAGCTCTGTCCGACGCGCACGTTTGCCGACGAA
>JAYTIR010000370.1:0-3759 GCA_043731765.1 Burkholderiales bacterium | reverse complement strand
AGAAACGTGTTGTCGCCGAAGATATTCTGTCCCAGCCGGTCGCGCACCAGAAAGCCGACGATGGGACTGTCCAGCGGCTCGATGGCCTCGACGTCAATGGCCACGACGACGGTCTCGCCACCCACGGCCCACGCGAGCCGCTCGCCGTTCGGGTGCTCGAAGCGCACGTCCGCAATGCGCGCGCCGCGCCGGCCGAATGACGCCGACGCCGGGTCGAACTCGAAGATCTCGATGTCGGTGCGGTGCCCCCCGGACTGGATCATGTCGAGACGCTGATCGCGCGGCGGCGCGCCGACGGTACGGTCGCGCGCAATGGCGGCGCGTGGCGCGTCGATTTCCCGCGAGGCGCCCTGCGCGGCCTCCAGCAGGTTCTCGAGGTAGAGTTCGCACACCCGCTTGCTCTGCCCGATAGCCTTGACGCGCCCGCCATCGAGCCAGAGGACGCGATCGCAAAGGCTCGAGACGGCGGTCGTGTCGTGGCTCACGAAAAGCAGCGTCCCGCGCTCCTTGAATTGGCGCAGGAAGCGCATGCATTTCTGCACGAACCGCGCGTCGCCCACGGCGAGCGCCTCGTCGATCACCAGAATTTCCGCATCGACGTGCGCCATCACGGCAAACGCGAGGCGGACGACCATGCCGGTCGAGTACGTCTTGATCGGCTGCTCGATGAAGTCGCCGATGTCGGCGAACGCGCAGATGGCGTCAAAGCGTGCTTCGATCTCCTTCTGGGTGAGGCCGACGATGTAGCCGTTGAGAAAGATGTTCTCGCGCCCGCTGAACTCGGGACTGAAGCCGGCGCCCAGCTCCAGGATGGCGGCGATGCGGCCGTGGGTTGTCACGCGGCCGGCTGAAGCCTGGAGCGTGCCGCAGACGATCTGCAGCAACGTCGACTTCCCGGAACCGTTGCGCCCGATGATGCCGACGGTCTCGCCGCGCCGGACGTCGAAACTGACGTCCGCCAGTGCTGCAAACTCCCGGTAATACTTGTGCCGGGAACCTGCGAAGAGTTGCTTCAGCCGATCACGCGGCGTCGCGTAGAGACGATAGTTCTTCCCGACCGCTTTGGCGTGAACGACGAGTTCAGAGGACATCGGCAAATCCATCGCGGGCGTGCTGAAAGAGCGCCAAGCCCAGCCAGGCGACGGCAAGCCCGCCTGCGGTCATGGCCGCAAGCCCCGCGAAATCGGGAAGGGTGCCCCAGACGAGTACTGCGCGCGCCTGCTCGATGATGAACGACATCGGATTCCATTCGATGGCCCAGCGAAAACCTGCGGGCACCGCGCTGGCCGGATAGAAGATCGGGCTCAGGAACATCAACACGGTGGTCACGATGTTGATCGTCTGCGCCAGGTCGCGCAGATACACGCCAAGTGCCGCCAGCGCCCACGAAAGGCCGAGGACGAACAGGACCAGCGGCACGAGCACGACCACGATCAACGGCCAGGTCATCGGCAATGCGCCCAGGCCCAGGAGCATGACGAGCGCCAATACGACGAGGCTCACCAATGTGTGGAAGAGGCTCGAGCACAGCACCACCCACGGCATGATCTCCAGCGGGAAAATGACGCGCTTCACGAAGCCCGGATTCTGCAGCATCAGCGACGGCGCGCGATTGACGCATTCGGAGAAAATGCCGAACACGAGCAGCCCCGCAAACAGGACCACGGCAAACTCGAGGATGCTGGCCGATTCGTTCGGACTCCACCGCGCCTTGAACACGACGCCGAAGACAAAGGTGTAGACGCACAGCATCAGGAGCGGATTGAAAAAGGACCAGGTGAGTCCCAGAAAGGACCCGCTGTAGCGGCCGAGAACGTCGCGGCGGGCGAGATTGAAGATCAGCGTGCGATGTGTCCAGAGACTGCTGAACACCGCAAGGGGTTGCCTGGGCAATGACACGAATTTGGTCCGGAAGGTGGTATTCACCAGGCGCGACGTTGCAAATCTTCGGTGTCATTCCGAGGAGCGCTGGCGACGAGGATTCTGCTTTTCACAAACCATTGATTTTGCACAAAAGCAGATTCCTCGCTTCCCTCGGAAAGACACCTGGAAGGATAACCATTGATGATACCGTGGGTGCTTCCGGGCTCATAGTGGAGCGGCGGCCGGCGCCCGCCAACCCAACCCCGATCCCAATCCGGCGCTCTGACGGAGTAAAAAAAGGGTTTTCTCCTTCGGAAAGCCATACAACGGTATGGCAGTAAGTCTGGTTAGAGTGTAGCATCGACAAATGGCCAAGGCCAGATTCGAGTGGGACGACGCAAAGAACCGCGAGAATTGGCGCAAGCATGGCATCGACTTCGCCTCTGCCCAGTCTGCCTTTGCCGATCCAGCGCGTGTGATCGCCGAGGATATGACGCATAGTAAGGACGAAGACCGTTTCTACTGCTTTGGTGTGGTCGGCGGCGGTGTGCTGACCGTCCGTTTCACGTACAGATCGGGTGTAATCCGCATCATTGGCGCGGGCTATTGGAGAAAGGGCAAACACATCTATGAGCGCGAAAATAAAATACACGGATGAGCCCATGGGGAAACCAAGGGTCGTTCCGGACTTCCTCCCGGCTCCCGGAGATCTGGTGTTTCGCGAGGAAGGGGTGAAGGTTACGCTGGCCTTGAGCAAGCGCAGCGTGGAGTTCTTCAAGCGCGAGGCGGAGAAACACAACACCCAGTATCAGCGCATGATTCGCCGCCTTCTCGACGCATACGCGGAGCATCACGTGCGAACTCTGGCGACGCGCTCGACCGGACGTCCGCCCGCGGCGGTACGCTCTCGCGGCAGCCGCCGCTCAACCTAGTTCATTACACTGGCCCGTCAAGACCCCGCGTAGGTCCGCGCGAACATTGAACTTCAGCGATGTCCTCCGACCTCGAATTCACCGGCGAGCGATTCGTCCCCGGCGTTGCCGGCGAGATCGCCTACGAGCATTGGCATCGCTACGCGTTCGCGCGGCGTTATGTCGCGGGGAAGCGCGTCCTCGACGTGGCGTGTGGCGAAGGGTACGGTAGCGCGCTGCTGGCGGGTGTCGCATCCGCGGTGACGGGGATCGACATCGATGCCGGCGCGGTCGCTCATGCGCGTGCCAGGTACGCCGCGCTCACGAACGTTCGCTTCGAGGAGGGCAGTGCCGCCTCGTTGCCGCTGCCGGATGCGAGTGTCGACGTGGTGGTGTCGTTCGAAACAATTGAACATCTGCCGCGTGCGGATCAGCCACGCATGCTGGCCGAGATTGCGCGCGTGCTCACCAAGGACGGTGTGCTGGTCCTGTCGGCGCCCAACCCGGTCGAATACTCGACGGCGCGGAACTATCGCAATCCATTCCATCAGCACGAACCGGACCGCGCGGAACTCGAAGCGCTGCTTGGCAGTGCATTTTCCGCGCTGCGCTGGTTCCGGCAGCGGCGGTATTTCGGTTCCGCGGTCTGGAATGAAGCGACGGGCGAAACGGTCGAGGCCTGGGTGGGTGACGCGGCGCGTGTCGACCAGGCCCGGCCGCCCGCTGCGATGTATTTTGTCGTGGTCGCTGCGCGATCGCAGGCTGCGTTGCCTGCGGCGGATGCGGCACTGTCGTTGTTCACCGATCGAGCCGAGGGCGAGCTCGCGCGCATCGATGCATTGTCCGGCGAGGTCATGCGGCAGGACGGCCTGATGCGCGAGCGCGATGCTGGGCTGACCCGGCAGGCCGGACATGTCAGGCACCTGGAAGAAATCGCTTCGTATCGCGAACGTATTGTCGTCGAGCGCGATGCCCAACTTGCCGA
>JAYTIR010000369.1:0-5437 GCA_043731765.1 Burkholderiales bacterium | reverse complement strand
CGCATACGCTGATCGTGACGACACTCAAGCGGCTGGCGCCGGGTGCTGCCGTCAATCTCGAGATCGACATCGTGGCCCGCTATGTCGCACGTCTCACCGCGTTTCCGGCCTGACGCTTCTGGCCCAAATGCCTACTGATTGACGGTCGCGCCCGGTTTCCACATGCCGTGCTTGGCTGACACGGATTCTGACTACTGCGGTGTCGCCTCGGCCGCCAGCGTGCCGAACTTGCCGCCAAGCGCGAAGCGGAACACAAGGGCAATGGGAAAGCGCAAGCCCTGGCCGCCCATTGCGGCCGGATAATATTGCCCGCTCTTGATGGCCTCGCTGACGGCGTCCCGGAATACCTCGTCACCCTCAGCAAACTCGATTTCCTCGACGTTGCCCACCGGATCAACGACTACCCACGCGACAACGTTGCCCTCCATGCCTTGCGCCAGGGCCATTGCAGGATAACGGGCGCGGATCTGGCCGTTGACGCGGACAGGAAACGACACTTCGGACGGGAATTCGGTTTGTGCGCGACCCAGCAGGTCACCGAGGCGCGCCATGTCGGTCAGTGTTTGCGCCGATACAAAGCCATCACCGGCATCGCGGCCCGCCACCGCTGCCGACTCGATCGCCGCGAGTTGTTCGGGTTTCGAAGCCCGGAGCAACTGCGGCGCGTTATCGAGCGATAGCAGGCTGGACATTTCGACGCGCGCGAGGAGTTCGACCGGGACAGGAACGAATTCCGGTTTGCTGTCCGCTTCCGATGGCGCAGGCGTCAGGCGCGCCTGGAGCGCGGGCAGTGCGTTCGGCACACTCCAGCCTGGCCCGGACGGCAGCGGCACGACCAGGAGCGCTGCATGCAGCAATGACGATGCCAAGGCGGCACAAGCCAACGCCGGCGAGAGGCGGGCCGGACTCGCGGTACGAAGCATCGCGGGCACCATCTGCATCCGAGTCGAATATCGCGATCAGCGCAACGCGTCCGGACGTGTTGCCCGCACCTGTCCGTGTTCGCTATGGCTCAAGTCGTGTCCGTCAGGTTTGGCCTTTGCGGTCATTGTCCGGTGAGCAATCGCCACGAGAGCCGGTTTCCTGGCCCGGTGACGGGATTGACGATGTCGAACGGCTGCGACCCCGGCTTTTCCTTGGAAATCAACCAGCCGAGCGTTTGGGCGCCGGTGACCGGGTCAGTTCGGCCGACCAGAAGACCGCCCACAGCGCCTTCGGAAGCCGGGATTGACGCTACCACGCCGCTGCCGTTATCGAGCAGCGATTTGCCTGTGGTGAAGTCGCGCGCATACAAGCTTGCAGGCAGGGTAAGTTCGCACGGGTCGGTTTGGGCTTGCGTGCCGATATAGGCCGTTACGTTGATGTCGGCCTGAACGTCCACGACGATGCGCTCGGCGGTAGGTGCAGTCGACGGCAGGTCGTGGTACCAGCCGTTCGGCGCACCGCCAACAATTGCGCTGATGCCATCCGGATTGATCGGATCCATGATCCCGATCGGCTTGCGCGGAATGATCGGCAAACCCGAAGTGAGCATGGATGCCAACTTGCCGTCGCGGATCGCGTACATCGTCTGCACCTGCGGGGTCGCCGGATTGGTGAGATCACTCGTATCGAGCAGCCGGCCGGTGCCGATGAACACGAAGCGGTCGATGCCGTTGTTGAGGTCGACCTCGATTTGCGGCGCGGTGGTAATGGGCTGGACCGTGCCGCCCGGATCGGTCAGTTTCGCGAACTGAACGACCGTCCAGTTGAGCGGATTCGCGTCCGAGACGTCGAAGCGCCACAAGTTGCCGAGGAGGTCGCCGCCATACACCTGTTCCGCCACCTGGTTGCGGAAATCCTTGACGAACGCGTGGATCTGCGCAAACCCGGAGGGGTTGCCGCTGGTCCCGGCACCGGTGCTCATGGTCTTGAGAAGCGCGCCGGTCTTCGCGTCTAGGAAGAAGAGCTTGCCGAGCCCGGTCTTGTTGTTGTAGCCGGAAGTGACGAGCACCGTCCAGCCATAGGCGCGCGTCTTGACGACTACGGGACGTCCATACGTGTAGCCCGGCGTACTCACCAGCTTGTCGAGGTTGGCCGTGTCGTCGTCGTTGTCGGGATTACGCCATTCCCACAGGACCTTGGTCGCCGCGACCGCCTCGGTGGTCGGACTTACGTCGGTAATGTCGAGCGCGTAGTAGGTGTTGCCGCCTTTGCCAAGGCCGCCGACGAGGATGGAGTGCCAGTCGCCGGTGCCGTTGCCGAAGTCCACGTCCGCGGAGCGCGGCGACGAGTCGACATAGAACCGGTGATGGAAGATCGGCACGCCGCCATCCTGGTAGGTCAGCGCCTGAAGGCCGGTGACGTCCTGCGTGGCAGTGCTGGTGGCGTCGCCGCGCATCAGCGAGCCGGGGATGTACGCAAAGTCCTCGTTCCCCGTCGCGCCGTCGAAGGAATGCAGCATGCCATCGTTCGCCGCCGCATAGATGCGCGTCGGGCGCGCGCTCTGCGCCGCCTTGAAGGTCGAATAGAAGGGGTCGGTGGCATCAAGGTACGGGCGCGACGGCGCATTGACGATCACCGGCTGTGCATTGGTGATGTCGCCCATCGACCCGGCGCGCTGCCGGAACTGCCCGATGTTCGTGCCCTCGATGGTCACGACGGGCGCCGACCCGAACGTGGTGCCGCCGCGGAGATAGGCGATCATCGCTTGCTGCTGCGTGGGGTCCGAGCTCAGCGACTTGAGTTGCGCGGCCGAGAGCTTGGAATAGAGGAACGGCACGCCCACCCCGACCGCATTGTTGGTCACAACCTTGCGCTTGGTAAACCAGGGCTCGTCGCCTGAGGACGCCGGCTTGATCTGCGCGGCGAGTTGCGTGGCCGCCTGCCAGGGCGTCGAGATCTCGGCGCCGGTCTTCGGATTGATCAGCACCTTCAGCAAGTCGCCAGCCCAACCCGGCTCGATCGTGGCCTCGTATATGGTGTTGTTGGTGGCGTCCAGGACCTGGCCGGAGAATGCCGCGCCGATGCGTGACTTGCGCTGGTTCTGGATGCCCGCCAGGATGCCGGCAAGACCGTAGGCCACCTCGAGCGGCGATTTCGCGTACACGAATTTACCGCGCGCATTAACAGTGGCGTGCCACAGGTCATCGACGGCGGCGGCGCCCGGATTGCCGGCCGGATTGGTCGGCTGGTTCGGGTTGGGCGTGGTGCGCGTCCAGGATTGCGTTCCCGCCGTGATGGCAGCAAGGGTGGGGATTTGGTTCGCCGCGTCGAGCACGCCGTCCGAGCCGAACGAGATGGCGTTGAAGTTGACGTGCTGCCACCACGCGACGTCCTTGGTGTAGTCGATGTCGCCGGTGCCCTTGCCGGAATTGGCCGGCACGTTGTTCTTCAGCGGTACGGCCGCCGTGGAATCACGAAGGTCGGTTGCCCAGTAATAGGTTGCGATGTCGGCCAGGGTTTCGCTCATTGCCGGCGCTGTCTCCAGGAACGGCGTTGGCCACGCCAGCCCTGTCTTCGGACGCAGGTTGGGCAGCACGTTGTCGGGCGCGATGTCCGGCATCTCGATCCAGGCTGGAACGATGCCGTCCGCGTTGCCTACCTTGACCGGTAGCTTTGCCTGGTTGGTAAAGCCGTCCGTGAACAGGATGTGGTAATTATTCTGGCAACTCAGCGTGATCGGGTCGGTCACGGCGGGGACGTTCGGCAGCGGGGTGACACCGGCGGGAACGCCCGCCGAAGTTCCCTTCTGGAACAGGTTGCCAACGCGATACATTCCATTCATGAGCGGCGTCGTGTACGTGGTGATCGCGATCCCGAACAGCGTGCTGTACCAGTCGAAACGGGTCGTTCCCGCCGTGGTGCCCTGGAAATCGCCCACGTTGACCCATTTGATCGTGGCCCCGGCGGCAGACCCCAAGCCGTCGGGCGCCAACTCGCTTCCCAAGTTCTGGAAGCCGACGCGGTAGGTATTGTCGAGAAACGAAAAGGCGATCGCCGAAGTCGTCTTGGCGGCCAGGATGCGCGTGCGATAGTAGGCGTACCAGTTCGAATAATTCACGACCTCCTGCGCATAGTTTCGCGTCTTCGCGGCGCCGGTGACGGGGTCCTTGTAGGCGAACGTGCGGAGGTCGTTGACCAGGTCGATGCGATGGAAGCCTGCCGGGCCCCCCGAGGCGGAGGTGCCGTATTGGATATTCTTGTAGGTCGTCAGGTCGTTCTTGCTCTGGCAGACGCCCGTGCCGAAGCCCTTCCATTGCGCGTTGTTGACGCCGATCGTGCCGTTGCAATAGGAAACCGAGTCGATCGTGTAGTAGTGACGCGGGATCGTCACGTTGGTCGGACCCGACGGACAGGCTTGTCCGGCGCGGAACCCCCAGACCAGGTTCTGGGCGGCAGCGGCCGTGCCGGTGACGGCGGTGTTCCAGGGGGCGAGGCCGCCGAGCGCCGCCGTGCTATAGGTCACCGGACCGGCGGGCGTGGCACCGTACGCCTGGTTGTTGTGGCGGCACACCGCGCCCGTGCCGCCGTTGACCAGGTTGGCATCGTCGAGCAGCGTCGTGGTGGCGCTGCCATTCAGATAAGCATTGCAAAAACCGGCCGAGGCGCACTGGGTGCTCGGCGAGCCTATCGTGCAACCGGTGGTGACGTTGATGTTGGGACATGAGGCGGTGCAGCCGGCGCCCGAACACGCCAACGTTCCGCTCACGACCGGCAAAAGGGTAATCGGGTCGGTATAAGTGCAGTTGCCGTTCTGGCCGGTGACTCTGGTGTTGCATGAGCATCCGCCCGTGCATTCCCCCGCCTTGCCTAAGCCGGGCGCGCAGTAGATCGTGCTGGTATTGCAGCTCGCTGGGGAGTATGTCGACGCGCTGGGGCAGCCGGCTACCGGAGCGCCGGCACCTGTGCAGCATGTGTTGACGTTGCCCGTATTCGACCAGGTCTGCGGAACGTTGGTTGTGGTGGGGACGCCGGCCGGGCAATATCGGCCACAGGTCTTCGTCGGATAATTGGCCGCAGCCGGATTGCACCAGAGCTGTTTGGTAAAGCCGGTGCGGAAAAAATATTGCGCGTTGTTGGGCGAAACCGTGTTCTGCCATGGATAGTTGTAGTCGTCGATCACCGCCGGCGCGCCGTTGGCCGCGGCGTCGTAACGGGTGCCGTTGATCCGGCAATCGGCGCCCTTGCCATTGCCCGCGGACCATTCGCCGTTCACCGGGATCGTCACATCGAGAGGCCAGTCGGAGTTGCAATAAATCCGTACGGCGACGCCCACCGAAAGATTGACCAAAGTGAGCGGAAACAGATAGGGGTCGCTCTGGATATTCGTTAACGTTCCCAAGGCGTTCTGGTTGCCGAAGGCATCTGTTACCACTCCAACGTTGGAGGTCAGCGGCGTTCCGTCGGCTTTGATCGGCGGCTGGTAAGTGACATTGGGGTTGTAAGCGAGGTGGTT
>JAYTIR010000368.1:0-2060 GCA_043731765.1 Burkholderiales bacterium | reverse complement strand
GCTGCGTTCGAGCCCGTCGACGATCGCGGCTGCCTCGGCGCGCCTCCCGCTCAACGCCAGCGCGACCGCGAGCAGTCCGCATGAGGCGGCCAGTTGCGGCGCCGCAGCATGGAGCCGCTGCGCCTCGGCCAATGCCTGTTCTTCGCGCGGCGGAACATCTCCTAAACATTCCACTGCCCGCGGAACCCGTGCACGATGCGCCGACCTGATTCTCGAGGGATTGCGCGCCCGCTCGACGCTCGCGAAGTCGCTGGTCCAAGTGAGCGACGCGTACCTGCTTGGCCTGGCCGTGGCGCGCCGCGCCTGCATGGCAACCTTCGACCGCGGTCTGTGCGCGTTCGCCGAGGCGCAGGGCCTGGCCAAGCATGTCGAGTGGGTCGGGCCGGCCAGTGGAGTGCAGCAACCCATTACCAAGTACGCTGCGCGCCGCCGGCGTGCGCGCTAGACCGCGGGGATCCTGATTCCCGCCCAGCGCAGATACGTCTGCTCGCGCTTTGCGCGTCCCCTGGCCGTAGGCACCGTTAAATGGGGACTCGATTGCCCATTGACACGGCGTGGTTGAGTCGCTTAGGGTACTTAATCGACTCACATTCGGATCAGATTACATGGCAGCTTTATCGTCGAAATGGATCTGGCAGTCCCGTTCGTGGCCCCGATTCACCTATGACGTCTCCGCGATCGCCGAAGCGGTTGGCCGCGCTCGCCTCGAGCAAGGCAAGCTGCTGGGTAAGGCCGATGCCGTAGGGGCGGCTGCGCTCTCGTTGACGCAACGCGATATCTGGACCGGCGACGCTCTGGCCACTTCAGCCATAGAGGGCGAAGTGCTCAACCTGGGCGCCGTTCGTTCGTCGGTGGCGCGCAGGCTCGGCATCGCATCGTCGTTCGCCGCAGCGGTGCCGAGAAATGTCGATGGCTTGTTAGACATCATGGAGGATGCGGCGGCCAACTGGAATACAGCGTTGACCGCGGCACGGCTATGCCGTTGGCAGCGCGCGCTGTTTCCCGACGCGCGATCCTCGCTGCGAAAGATCGAGGTCAGCCGATTCCGCTCGCACGCGGATCCAATGCAAATTGTCAGCGGCCCGGTAGGCCGGGAAACGGTCCACTACGAGGCGCCACCCTCGAACGCCATTCGCGCGGAGATGCGGAGCTTCCTCGACTGGTTCAACCGCACGCGAAAAGTCACCTCCGGTGGTAAGGACGATGGCTTGGTACGAGCGGGTCTGTCACACCTATGGTTCGAAACCGTCCATCCATTCGACGACGGTAATGGCCGCGTTGGCAGAGCGATCGTCGACATGGCGCTCGCCCAGGACGCAAGGCTTCCCTACCGGCTGCATGGTCTGTCGGTCGAATTTCAGCGTCAGCAGGCAAACTACTATACGGCGCTCAACCATGCGCAACGAGGTGACGGTGAGGTCACGGCGTGGTTGACGTGGTTCGTAGATGCGTTTCGCAACGCCTGCCAACGTTCGGCCGCGCTCATCGACGAGGGGCTCGATCGCGCACGATTCTGGACTGCGCACAAGAACATCGCCCTCAACGAACGCCAGCGCAAGGTGCTAAACATCCTGCTCGAGGCAGGGCCGGGCCGGTTTGAGGGCGGGATGACGCCCCGCAAATACCAGGCGTTGACCAGTACTTCGGGAGCGACGGCGACGCGCGAGTTGACCGGACTTTCTGCGAACGGGCTTCTGGTTCCAGGCGGGGCGGGGCGCTCAAGGCACTACAACCTCGCGCTTGCAGGGTGGGGATGGGTGCCGAAGCCGGCGAAGTCCCGTTCGCGCGAGTGACACGGTCGGTCAACAATGAGAGGGTCTGCTTGATCATCGGCTTGATGTCGCGGACAACCGACACGACCGCGGCAGCCGAGATCGGCCTTATGAATCCAGTCGCGGCGGCCATTCGCTGACCGCGAGCCAGACGGAGATCGCAAGCGCCGCCGCGCCGGGCACGAAGAATCCGGCATCGACCGGTGTCGCCGGAAACTCACCGATCCAGACCAGCACCGCCGAACTCGCGATCGCGATTCCGGCGACGCACAGCGCTGCGGCCCAGCG
>JAYTIR010000367.1:0-2714 GCA_043731765.1 Burkholderiales bacterium | reverse complement strand
AATTCGGCCGCAGCGAGGATCCAGTACGCCGCAAGGTCACCGTTCACCGGAAAGAATTTGGGCTGGATGTGCATCGGCTTGCTTAAGTATTGCGCCCAGCGCTGCAACTCGACCAGCCGATACGCTTGCCGCTGCGGCGCACGCTTCGAGAGTGGCAGCCCGCCCGACACCGGAAACACGTCGCCCAGGTTGATCGGCTTTACCGTGACCGTCGCGCCACGCGCCTGCGCGATGGCGACCAAGCGGTCGTGCCCGAGCCAGGCATACGGGGAAACGGTGGCGAAATAGTAATCGACGATTCTGGTCATGGCATCCCCGCTTGTGTGTTCAGACCGTGAAACCGGTCTTGAGCTTCTTCGTCACCGCGAAGTTCTTCAGTCTCGTAAATTGCGGCAGGCCGTCCTTGAATGGCGGCGGATCTTCGCCTCGCATGAGCGGGCCCAGATAGGCGCGCGCCTTGGGCGT
This sequence comes from Burkholderiales bacterium, assembly GCA_043731765.1. Taxonomy (GTDB): domain Bacteria; phylum Pseudomonadota; class Gammaproteobacteria; order Burkholderiales; family Casimicrobiaceae; genus VBCG01. Next base: position 2,249 of record JAYTIR010000367.1, on the reverse strand, counting down.
GATGCCGAGTCCGTCCTTGGTGATGTAGTCGCGCGGAAGTTTTTTTTCCACGTTGGCCACCGCCGTCAACGGCGCCACGGCGATCTTCCATCGATAAGGCTTGTTCGACGTGCGCTGGATCGCGGGCATCACCGCATTGCGTCCGGCCAGCGCCAGTTCGACCGCGGCCTTGCCGAGCGCGTACGCATGCTCGACATCGGTCTTCGCCGCGAGATGCCTCGCGGAGCGCTGGAGGTAATCCGCGACTGCCCAGTGATACTTGTAGTTGAGCCTGTCCTTGACGATCCTCGCGATCATCGGGCCGACTCCACCCAGTTGCGCGTGGCCGAACGCATCACGCATGCCGGTTTCCGCCAGCAATTCTCCTCCGGCATTGCGCAACCCTTCCGAGACGCCGATGCAGCAATAGCCGAAACGCTTCACCTTCGCATCGACCGCCGCCATGACTTTCGCTTCATCGAACCGGATTTCCGGAAACAGCAGCACCAGCGGAATGGGCGTGTCCTTGCTGTCCGCCATGCCGACCGCCGCTGTAATCCAGCCCGCATTGCGGCCCATCACCTCCAGAACAAATACCTTCGTGGACGTTTTCGCCATCGATGCCACGTCGAATGCGGCCTCGCGCATCGACGTGGCGACGTATTTGGCCACGGAACCGAAACCCGGGCAGTTGTCGGTGACGGGAAGATCGTTGTCGATGGTCTTGGGCACGTGCACCGCGGTCAGCGGATAGTGGAGCTTCGCGGCGATCTGCGATACCTTGAGGCACGTGTCGGCCGAATCATTGCCGCCGTTGTAGAAGAAGTACCCGATGTCGTGCGCGCGGAAGACCTCGATCAGTCGTTCGTACTGCGCGCGATTCTCGTCCAGCCCCTTCAATTTGTAGCGGCACGACCCGAACGCGCCGCCGGGCGTGTAGCGCAACGCGGCGATGGACTTCGCGGGCTCGCGGCTGGTGTCGATCAAATCCTCGGTCAAGGCGCCGATGATGCCGTTGCGGCCGGCATAGACGCGGCCGATGCGGTCGCGGTGCTTGCGCGCCGTTTCGATGACGCCCGCGGCACTCACGTTGATGACAGCCGTCACGCCGCCCGATTGGGCGTAGAACGCATTGCGCTTGGTCATGAAGGAATCAGATCTTCAGCGCTGCGAAACTGGCGGCGCGAATGGCTTCGACGCTGCCCATCCCGTCCACCTTGCGGTATTTTGGCGCGCGCGGATCGCCGGTCGCGGCCCATTTCGCGTAATAGACGACCAGTGGCTCGGTCTGCGCGTGATAGATGGCGAGCCGATTCAACACCGTCGCCTCCTGGTCGTCATCGCGCTGAATCAGGTCCTCGCCCGTGACGTCGTCCTTGCCCGGCACTTTCGGCGGATTGAACTTGATGTGATAGGTGCGGCCCGACGCCACGTGGACGCGCCGGCCGCTCATGCGCTCGACGATCGCGCTGTCGGGAACGTCGATCTCGAGCACGTAGTCGATCGGCACTTTGGCATCGCGCATCGCATCGGCTTGCGGAATCGTTCGCGGAAAGCCGTCGAAGAGGTAGCCGTTGGCGCAATCCGGCGCCATCAAACGGTCTTTCACGAGGTCGATGATGATGTCGTCGGAGACCAATCCCCCGGTGTCCATCACCTTCTTCGCGGCGAGACCCAAGGGCGTGCCTGCCCTCACCGCGCCACGCAGCATGTCGCCAGTGGAAATCTGTGGAATGCCGCAGGCTTCCTTGATGAAATTGGCCTGGGTGCCCTTGCCCGCCCCCGGTGGGCCCAACAGAATCAGTCGCATGGCAGTAGTTTGGAAAATCGTGGCTTGGAAAGGTAGGCGGAGTGTAAGTCAGCGCTTGCCGTCGTGCGCAAAAATCTGGCGCACGCGCGCCAGGTCTTCCGGTGTGTCGATGCCCGGCGCAGGCGTGCCATGCGTGATTTCCACTGCGATCCGGTAGCCATGCCACAACGCGCGCAGTTGCTCCAGCGCCTCGAAGCGTTCGATGGGCGCGGGCGTGAGCGTCGGGAATGCGCGCAGGAAGGACACGCGATACGCGTAGAGACCGTAATGCCGGTAGAGCGGGATTCCCGGCGGCAGCGCGCCGCGTCCTTTGCCGAATGCATCGCGCGCCCAGGGAATTGTCGCGCGGCTGAAATACAGCGCGTAGCCGGCGGCATCGAGCACGACCTTGACGACATTCGGATTGAAGGCTTCGGCGACATCGTCGATCGGATGGCAAGCCGTCGCGATCGCAGCATCC
>JAYTIR010000366.1:0-2703 GCA_043731765.1 Burkholderiales bacterium | reverse complement strand
TCGAGGCGATTGCGGTCGAAAAGGATGTCGACGGCTTCAACCTCTACAACGTGGGTGCGCTGGTCGCGGGAGACACGGTGTTTCCGCCTTGCACTCCATTCGGCGTGCAATGCATGCTCGAATACAGCAACATCCCCATCTCGGGGCAGAATGTGGTCGTGGTGGGTGCCAGCAACATCGTCGGCAAGCCCATGGCGATGATGCTGATGAAAAAGGATGCCACCGTCTGCATCACCCATGTCAAGACCCGCGATCTCGCGCAGTTCACCATCCTCGCCGACATCCTCGTGGTCGCCGCGGGCAAGCCCATGCTCATCACGGCACCGATGGTCAAGACCGGCGCCGTCGTGATCGACGTAGGCATCAACCGACTCCCTGACGGACGGCTCGTCGGCGACGTGGATTTCGACGCCATCCGCGAAAAGGCGTCTTACATTTCCCCAGTGCCCGGCGGCGTCGGCCCGATGACCGTCACCATGTTGCTGGTAAACACGATTCAGTCCGCCGAACGGTTCGCCGCCAACCGCATTGCGGCGAAGAGCGTATTGGCAGGCTAGCCCCGAAGCGATCACGCTAGCGGCAGCCACAGCCGCGTTGCCCCAGGCCTCCTGATCCGACCCGCTGCCGTGCCCACCCGTCCCGACCGCAGGGCCTCGCTGCGCGCGCTATTGCCGTTCCTGGGTTGGTGGCATCGGGTAACACCAGGCACGCTGCGCTTCGATGCCGTCGCCGGCCTGTCGGGCGCGATCCTGGTGCTCCCGCAAGCGATTGCCTACGCCACCATCGCTGGCCTTCCGCCGCAGTACGGACTGTATGCGGCGATGGTTCCGGCGATCATTGCCGCATTGTTCGGCTCATCGTGGCATCTCGTCTCCGGACCGACGGCAACGGTATCGATCGTGGTGTTCGCGACGCTCAGCCCGCTTGCCGCGCCAGGGAGCCCTGACTACGCCGCGTTGGCGCTGACGCTCACGTTCGCGGCCGGCGTGTGCATGCTGATCATGGGCATCATGCGGATGGGAATGCTGGTCAATTTCGTCTCCAACACCGTGGTGATCGGCTTTACGTCCGGTGCCGCCGTGTTGATCGCGACGAGTCAGCTCAAGAACTATTTCGGGGTGCAGATCGCGCGCGGCGCCTCGTTCGTGGACACTTTGGTCGAGTTCTTCCAGCAACTCCATAACGCCAACTTGTACGTTGCGCTGGTCGCGACGGTGACGCTAGTTACCGGCGCGCTGGTCAGGCGCTTTGTGCCACGACTACCGTACATGATCACCGCCATGTTCGTCGCCAGTATCTTTGCGGCGGCACTCAATGCGTGGATGGGCGCCGCCACTACGGGAATCGAAACCGTGGGGGCGTTGCGCGCGGGACTGCCGCCGCTTTCGATGCCGGACCTGTCGTTCGATCTGATCCAGAAGATCGGCCCGAGCGCCGTTGCCGTCGCGCTGCTCGGACTGACCGAAGCATTGTCCATCGCCCGCGCCATCGCATTGAAGTCGCATCAACGGCTGGACGGGAATCAGGAATTCATCGGTCAGGGCCTGTCGAACATCATGGGAAGCCTGTTTTCCGCGTACGCGACGAGCGGCTCGTTCACCCGTAGCGGCCTCAATTACGATGTTGGCGCCAGGACACCGTTGGCGGCGGTGTTTGCCGCCATCTTCCTGGGCACCATCGTCCTGTTCGTAGCCCCGCTCGCCGCCTATCTGCCGGTCGCGGCGATGGCGGGCGTCCTGCTCATGGTCGCGTACTCGCTCATTGACGTGCCGGTGATCCGCGCGATCGCGCGGACGAGCCGTGCCGAGACCGCCGTACTGATCGTGACTTTCGTCGCGACGCTGCTGATCGAGCTGCAATTCGCCATCTATATCGGAGTGATCCTGTCGCTTATGCTGTTCCTCAACCGCACGTCGCGGCCCGCGATCCAATCCGCGGTCCCGGCTGCCGCACCAGGCGCCTATCATTTTGTGCCCCGGGAGGACGAGCCGGAATGCTGTCAGCTGAAGATGCTCTTCATCGACGGCCCCGTGTACTTCGGCGCCGTCGACCACGTGCAACACAGCCTCCACGGCATCGATGAAGCCAAGCCCGCGCACAAGCACGTACTCATCCTCGCACCGGGGATTAGCTTCGTCGATGCAGCCGGGATGACCCTGCTCGCCGAGGAAGCAAAGCGCCGGCGGGAGATGGGGGGCGGACTCTATTTTCATCGATTGAAGCCCGACATCGTGGCGAGCATGCGCAAGGGCGGGACGCTCGACGACATTGGCGAACAGAACCTCTTCGCGATGGGCCCGAACGTGATCGATCAACTCTATCCGCGATTGGATAGCGAAGTCTGCCGTCAATGCCGCACGCGGATCTTCCGTCAGTGCAACAGCGCGCTGCCCAACGGGGAAATTCGCGCCGATCCGCAGCCGTCGCTCACAAGCGAACACCCGGCACGTCCTGGCGGCGCATCGCGCTCGTCGGGTTCCGGAACGGACGGCTGACAAGCTTGACTCGGCGACCATCGTTGAGCCGCACAATGGCAGCGAGGCCGGGGTCGGGCACGACGAAAGCAAGACCGAGCGTACATCCAATCGTGGGCGAGAACGCTTCGCTCGTCAGGTGCACGATCGTACGTGCGTCGTCGAGTGAGGGCACCCGCAAGGAGACCCCGGCAGAAAGCCGGTATCCGACGCCGCCCCCACGGCAAGG
>JAYTIR010000365.1:0-16662 GCA_043731765.1 Burkholderiales bacterium | reverse complement strand
GACATCGAGATCGTCGGCGTCGTCGACGACCTGCCGTCAGTCTCGCCCCAAGGCGCGCGTTTCGCGTTTGCCGTCGAGCGCGTTCTCACGCCTCGCGCATCCGTCCCGTCGGCGTTGTCGCTGTCGTGGTACGCGCCGGTGAGACCCGCGTTTCCCAACGAGGGGGTTCCGGTCGTTCACGCCGGCGAACGCTGGTACCTGACGGTTCGGCTCAAGCGTCCGCACGGCACCGTCAATCCCGGCGGGTTCGACCTCGAAGCGTGGTTGTTGCAGCAGGGATTTCGCGCGACCGGCTACGTGCATCCGGAAGGGTTCAATGCGCGCCGGGACTTCTTTGCCGCGCGTCCCGGCGACTACGTGCAGCGCGCGCGGGAGCGGATTCGCGAACGCATCATCAAGGCGCTTCCGGATTCGCCATATGCGGGTGTGATCGTGGCGCTTGCGATCGGCGACCAGCGCGCAATTCCCGAAACGCAATGGACCGTGTTCAACCGCACCGGCATCTCTCATCTGGTCAGCATTTCCGGATTGCACGTCACGGTGTTCGCGGCCTTTGCCGGCGGCGTCGCCTATGCCCTTGCACGGCGCAGCACGCGCCTGACCGTGCGCATTCCCGCTCGCAAGCTGGCTGCTGTTGTGGGTGTCGTCGCCGCGGGCGGCTACGTATTGCTGGCGGGTGCCGCGGTCCCCGCGGTACGAACCTTCGCGATGTTGGCCATTGCCGCATGCGGCTTGTGGTGGGGCCGCCCGGGCACTGCGGGAATTGTCTGGCTGTGGGCATTGGTGGGTGTGCTGCTGTGGGATCCGTGGGCCACGCTCACTCCCGGATTCTGGCTTTCATTCGGCGCCGTGGGATTGTTGCTCTACGCCTCGGTCGGACGACTCCGCACCGCGTCCGCCGCGGGATGGCGCGCACGATTGAGCGACGCGTTCCGCGAGGGCACGCGTGCGCAGTGGGTAGTGACGCTGGGATTGGCGCCGATGACGCTGGCACTTTTTCAGCAGGCATCGCTGATCGCACCCGTCGCAAATGCCGTGGCCATTCCGGTCGTCACGCTCGGTGTCGTGCCGCTGGCATTGATTGGAATTGCGTTGCCGGTCGACCTCGTGTTCCAGGCGGCGCACGTCGTGCTGGCGTTGCTGATGCGTTTCCTCGAGGCCTTGGCCGCGCTGCCCGATGCCACGTGGCAGCAGCACGCTCCGCTGCCGTGGACGGTGGCCGCGGGGATCGCAGGCACGCTGTGGCTGTTGGCGCCACACGGCATTCCGGGGAGGGCGTGGGGAATGCTCTGGCTTCTGCCGCTGTTCGTCGTGCGGCCGATACCACCGCCGCCCGGAGCGTTCCGGCTGACCGTGCTCGACGTCGGGCAGGGATTGTCAACCGTGATCGAAACGCACCGCTATACGCTGGTCTACGACGCCGGCCCGCGCTTCAACGAAACGACCGATGCGGGTGGGCGCATCGTCGCACCGTTCCTTCGTGCGGCCGGATTGCGCCGCGCGGACGGCCTCATCATCAGCCACGCGGACCTCGACCACTCCGGCGGAACGTTGTCTCTGATGCAAGCCACACCGTTCGGCTGGTTCGCCTCGTCGTTGCCCGCGGAACATCCGATCGTGTTACGTGCGCAGGCACAAGTAAAGGTGGGAAGTGAGGTAATGGCCTGCATGGCGGGGCAGCGCTGGACGTGGGACGACGTTCACTTTACCGTGCTGCATCCGACGCGCGCGGAATATGACGATGCGCGGGCAAAGACCAATGATCGCTCGTGCGTGGTGCGCGTCGACTCGTTGTATGGCAGTGCGCTGCTTACGGGCGATCTGGAGGCGAAGTCCGAAGCCATGCTGTTGCGCGCGGATCCTGCCGCGTTGCGCGCCGACGTGCTGGTCGTGCCGCATCATGGTTCCCGAACGTCCTCCACGCCGGCATTCATCAATGCGGTCGCGCCGAGTATCGCCGTGTTCGCCTGCGGCTACCGCAACCGGTTCGGCCATCCGCGGCCGGACATCGTCGCCCGTTACGAAGCGGCGTCAGTCAGGATGACGCGCACCGACCTGGAAGGCGCGGTGACGCTGTCGTTTGCGCCGGAAATTCCACTGATGCCGATCTCGGCGCGGGATCTGCGGCGGCGATACTGGATGGACGCGCCGGTGCGGATGCGCACGGAGGCAGACACCGAGTCCTCCCAATGATCACAACTCAAAATATGTCACGGGTTGACCCCTGTCGTGCGCGCTGCGTAGACTTGTTCCGAATGTCCAATCGCTCACCGCCCGCACGCCCCCGACGCTACGCGACATGCACGCTCACGCTCCTGATTGCGGCCTTCGCGGCGTCTTCGCTGCACGCGCAGGGTCGGGCCGCCAAGACACCGGAATTGAGGCTGTCGACGGCGCAGGCGCCGTCCTATCCGCTTGGACACGCCGGCGAGCGCTGGGCGCAGCTGGTGAACGAAAAAGCTGGCAGGTCCTATGAGGTGAAGCAATATCCCGGCGCGACGTTGGCGCTGCGCGATCCCGGGCGCGAATTCGGCGCGCTGAAGGATGGCTTGGCCGATCTCGCCGTCGGTTCGGCGCTTGCCTGGTCGGCGCAATTCGCCCCACTCGCGGTGTATGCCTTGCCTTGGCTGGCCGTCGAGCCAGGTGAGCAGGCAGCGCTTGCCGCCGATACCGCGCTGCGCGAGCGGCTCTTCGCGCTCATGGAAGGCGCAGGCGTGGTCGGACTGGCGATCGCCCCGCTGGGCGAGCGTGTTCTCGCAACATCCAGGGCGCCGGTCCTGTCGCTTGCGGGCTGCGCCGGATTGCGGGTGCGCGTCATGCCGCTGCGTCCGGTGCTCGATGTGTATGTCGCGCTGGGTGCATTGCCACAGTCCATGTCCTTCGCGCTGACGCAGGCAGCGCTTTCCGCCGGCACGCTCGACGGCCAGGACACGATGCCTACAACGCTGGTTGCGACGCAAGCCTTTGCCTCCGGCCAGAAATTCGTGACGCGCTGGGGCGCATTCGCCGACGTCATGGTTTTCGCCGTGCGCAAGGCAAGCTGGGACGCCTGGCCCGAGGACCGACGCTTGGTGGTGCGCGGCGCGGCGGAACAGGCGGCGCGGGAGGCAAATGCATTGGCGCGTGAAGACGCGGCGCTCGCCCAATTGACGAAGGAGGGCGTGACGATTGTCCGCCTTTCGCCAACGCAACGCGCCGCGTTACGCGACGCGGCGCAACCTGCCATCGCTGCGTGGACGGCCGCTGTCGGCGCCGACCTGGTCAGTGTGGCGAAGGCGGCAGTGGCGGCGGCGGGGAAATGACGCGGACCTGGACCGCGCTTAAGGCTCGCTACGTGCCTTTGGGCGGAACGTAATCCGGGACGCGATTACGAACTGGCGGAATGGTCTTCAGGTACGCAAACGCGGCCTTGAGGTCGGACTCGGACAGGTGCCGGTAGGCTTCCCACGGCATGGGTGGCTGGATCGGACGGCCCACTCCCAGGTGCTTCCCGGATTTGATCGCCTTCACGAAATCCATCTCGCGCCATTTGCCGATACCGGTGTCGGGATCGGACGTCAGGTTGATCGCATAGGTTATTCCCCAAGGTCCGGCAAATGCGGTGTTGGTCGATGAGCCGACGTTGTTCCATGCGTCGTTGAGCGGCGGCGGGGGCGGCAGGACGAACTTTTCCGGATGGCCCGACAGCATTCGCGTCATGTCGGGCTCCGGACCTTTGGGCCCCATGTGCAACGGCGTGTGGCAGTCGTTGCAGCCACCCGAAAGTACAACTTGCGCGCCGCGCTTCACCTGAGGTGACGGGTCGACCGCGAGTGCCGGCAATGCGAAAAGAGCCAGCGCGAAAGTGATCACCGTAGCTTGTGTCATGGTTGCAGTTTCCTTGTCGTTAAACAGCAGATCTTCGGGGTGGGATTGAAAACGTTCAGTTGACGTACCGCCCGATGCGCACCGCCGTCTCACCCTTCTTCGGGCGGCGCGTGGGCATCACCAGCACGCTGTTTGCGTAGGGTGTGCGCACCTCGGCGTCGCCATCCCGCGCCAGCAGCGTGTCGGCCTTCGCGATGACCGCGAGCCCGTCCACCGGCCGTGTGAACTGAAACGTGTCCGACGCAATGGTCACGACATGGGTGATCTCGATGGCGCGTTGCTGCGGCAGCGGCGAAGTATCGAGATGCGCATCCAGGAACGCGCTGTCGGCCATGCCGAAGTGGCGCAGGAAGCGCAGCGACGTTTGCCGGGCGACATCGGGTGCTGCGCGCTCCCAGTGCTGGCCGCATTCCACGAGCAACGCGTTGCGCGGATTTTCCGGATCGTCGAACGCCGCATAGTCACGCAGCCTGCGTCCCGCCTTGTGGCCGGCGTCGATGATTACGTGCTGCGGAACGCCGATCGCGAAGGCGAGTTCCAGTCCTTTTTGCTGCTGGCCCGCAAGCACGAGCGGAACGCACGGGTCGGTCATCGAGTGCAGATCCAGCAGATATTCCGTGGCGTCGTATACGGGCCGCAGCTCGCGCGCACGCGCGAGGTCGGTCGTCTGCCGCGTGCCGTCGAGAATTTCGGCAGTCCAGAGCCGGTTGAAGTCCTCGTCGACACAGCGCGAGGTGAACGGGTCCGCGGCATTGAAGGTCCGGTATGCGGCCACGTTGGCGAACGTGAGCGTCAATGTGCCTCGTGTCGGCCGGAACCCCTCTCGCAGCAGCCAGTCATTGGAAATTGCGCCGCACACCTCGTTGCCGTGCGTCAGCGCCTGGATCGTGACATGCGGTCCCGCGCGGTCGGACGTGAATGTCCAGACAAACGGAATGCCGGTGTTTCCGATCCGCCAGCGTTCGATATCGGGAAATTCGACGTCGATGGGTGGCAACGGATTGCGCGCGTCCACGGTCGTCAGCTGGCGCAAACCTGGTCCGCCAGACGGCGCATGAATGACTCGCAGCGGGCGATCTGGTCGAGTGCCACCCATTCGTTCGGCTGATGTGCCTGCGCGATGTGGCCCGGGCCGCAGATGACCGTGGGCACATTGGCGAGGTGGAAAAGAGAGGCTTCCGTGCCGAACGAGACCTTGCCGAATTCGTGTGTTCCATTCCATGCGCCGCAGAGCGCGGTAATGTCGCTGCCCTCGTGCGTGTCGAACCCCGGCAACGTCGACAGGGAGTCGAACTCGATATGGGTGCCGGGCGCAACTGCGTGCATCGCGGGCAGGAACGATTCGGCAAAGGCATGAACCTCGGCGAAGAACGCATCGGGGTCGTCGAATGGTAGGTGCCTGATCTCGAAATCGAATGCGCAGTCGCGCGGCACGATGTTGAGCGCGGTGCCGCCATGGATGGTGCCGACGTGCACCGTCGTGTACGGGACATCGTAAGCGCTGTCCTTTCGTCCAGCGTCACGCAGTGCGCGCGCGCGGCGTGCGATCCAGGCGACGATTTCACAGGCGATCTGCACCGCATTGACACCACTCGGCGTCAGCGACGAGTGCGCCTCGAAACCGCGCACGCGGCAGCGCCAGGCCTTCTTGCCCTTGTGCGCGACGACCAGCTGCATGCCGGTGGGTTCCCCAACGATGCAACCGGCGGGGGAGAGTCCCTTTGCCATGACATCGGCAATGAGGCGCCGCACGCCGATGCAGCCGATTTCCTCGTCATAGGACAACGCGAAGTGGATCGGTTTGTGCAAGCCCCGGCGCACGAATTCCGGCACGAACGACAGGCCGACCGCCGAAAAACTTTTCATGTCGGTGACGCCGCGTCCGTACAGCCGATCGCCCTTCTGCACGACTTCGAACGGATTGGTGTCCCACGGCTGGCCGTCGACGGGAACGACGTCGGTGTGGCCGGACAGAACGATGCCGCCGGTCGTCGCGTTGCCATCCCGCGCGGGAATGGTTGCGAACAGGTTGGCCTTGCCGCCGCCGTCGTCGAAGGTCAGCGTCGATGCAATTCCGTATTTGCCCAGGTACGCGCGTACCCAGTCGATCAATGCCAGGTTCGAACCGCGGCTCGTGGTATCGAAGCTCACGAGCTTCCTGATCAACTCGAGCGAGATGAGCTCTTCCGCACGCACGGGATTGGCATCGGGTCGGACTTGGGTCAGCGTGGCCGGAGCATTCATGACGGAACTCTTGCGATTTAAAGGAAGAGGATAGCACCGCGACGAACCTGTCCCAAATCGCGCACCTGGACCGCGAGGCTGCACTCCATTCGCGACGAGACGGACCGATTGCGCGACAATCGCGGCCACACCTCGCTAGTTCGGAGCAACGCCATGTTCAATGCAATGAAGCTGGGCGCAGGGGCGGCGCTGGTTGCGCTGGCCTGCGCAACGCCGCCGGCGGCGACTCAGCCAGCCCTGCCGCTCGACCGCATCAAACTACCGCCCGGGTTTGTCATCGAGACCGTGGCGCGCGTTCCCGATGCGCGCGCGATGACCTGGGGCGAGCGCGGCACGTTGTTCGTCGGTTCGACCACCGGAAAGGTCTACGCATTGACGTTGACCGGGAATGGCGCGGCCGTGCGCGTCATCGCGTCGGGATTGCGCGAGCCGGCCGGTGTTGCCTTTCGCGATGGCGCGCTGTACGTGTCTGCCGTGAGCCGCATATTGCGTTACGACGGCATCGAGCGCCTGCTTGACCATCCGCCGGCGCCGGTCGTCGTAAGCGAAGCGTTTCCAACCGACGGGCAGCACGGCCGGAAGTTCATCGCGTTCGGGCCGGACGGCAAGCTGTATGTTCCCGTCGGCGCGCCGTGCAACATCTGCGCGCCCGACCCCGAACGCTATACGATCATCACGCGCATGAATCCGGATGGCAGCGAGCGCGAGATCGTGGCGCGGGGGGTGCGCAATTCGGTGGGCTTCGCGTGGCATCCCGTTACCGGCGACCTTTGGTTTACCGATAACGGCCGCGACAACCTGGGCGACGATATTCCACCCGACGAGCTGAATCGCGTAACCAAGTCAGGGCAGAATTTCGGCTATCCGTATTGCCACGGCGGAACGATTCCCGATCCGGAATTCGGCAGCCGGCGCGCGTGCAGCGAATTCGTTCCCCCCGCGCAAACGCTGGGTCCGCACGTGGCCGCGCTGGGAATGCGCTTCTATACCGGCACGCAATTCCCTGCGGCCTACCGAAATCAGGTGTTCATCGCGGAGCACGGCTCGTGGAACCGCAGCCGGAAGATCGGCTATCGCGTCACGCAGGTCCGACTCGATCCCGCAGGAAAGGCGCTGTCCTACGAACCCTTCGCCGAAGGATGGCTCGACAGCCAGACCCAAAGCGCATGGGGACGCCCGGCCGATGTGCTGGTCGCGCCCGACGGCTCGTTGCTGGTATCCGACGACACCGCGGGGGCCATCTACCGCATTCGCTATCGCGGAGAATGACCGCCTCGAAAAACGACCGGCGCGAGTCGAGACCTGCGTCGCGCCGGCACTACCCTTGGCTCAGTACGAAGCGTTGCCGGGCGCGAACTGCATCGGCACCGGACCGTAGCCCGGATAGGCATAGACGAAGCGCCGCGGCGCGTACACGGCCGGTCGAGTCGCATAAACGACCGGAGACGGCGCGTAGTACGAATAGGCTACGGGAGGCGGCAGGTAGGCTATCGGAGGCGCGACGGCCGCGCGGTACCAAGGATGATAGTAGGGACGAACGTAGGGTCGAAAATAAGGACGGGCAACTGGAAAATAGGTGGCGCCATGGTAGCCGCGGCCGCCATAGTAGCCGGGCTGGCCGGCGGTCACGTTGAAACCGGGGCCACCCACGGAGACGCCCCAGGAGACATTGCCGGCTTGCGCCGCCGGAGCAATGGCGGTGGCGGCAATGAATGCGCTGCATGACGCAATGGTGGCAACGGTGCGACGGTTCATGTGGATTTCTCCTCTTGGAATGGCGCCGCCGCCGGCAGGGTAGGAAAGCGGGGCGTCGTGCTTCGAGAAACGCGGTGATCGGATGCCGGGTTGACCGGATCGGCCCCGCCTTGGGGCCTGTTACAAATGGAAACCTCTGAATGGAAACCCTTTAAACTGTGCCTCCCGGCGATCGCGCGCGGCAGCAGGCCGCGCCACGAATGCCGGCATGCCGCGCGTGTTCCGCGGCGCTTTCCTGGAGAATCCTGCGATGCGTTGTTTCCGGAATTTTGTGCTGGGTGCCTCGGCACTCGTTCTGGCCGCGCAAGTGCTGGCGGCGGATTTGACGATCGGCCTGGCCACCGACGTCACGGCGATCGATCCGCACTATCACAACCTCACGCCCAACAACAATGTCGCGGCGCATATCTTCGGCTTCCTGGTCCAACGCAACGAAAAGTCGCAGCTCGAGCCTTCGCTCGCTTTGGCGTGGGAAACGGTAGACCCGCTGACGTGGGAATTCACGCTGCGCCGTGGCGTCAAATTCCACGACGGCAGCGACTTCACCGCGGCCGATGTCGTCGCGTCGATCGAGCGCGTGCCAACGGTGCCGAACAGCCCGTCGCCATTCACTGCGTACACCAGGCAGATCAAGGAAATGGTCGTCGTCGACCCTTACACAATTCGCTTCAAGACGACGACGCCGTATCCGTTGATGCCGTCGGACATGACGCAGATCGCGATCGTTTCGAAGTCCGCCGCCAAGGCGTCCACGGAGGATTTCAATTCCGGAAAGGCAGCGACGGGCACCGGCCCGTACAAGGTGGTGCGTTACGCGAAGGGCGACCGGATCGAGCTGGCGCGCAACGACGACTGGTGGGGCGGCAAGACACCCTGGGGAAAAGTCACGCTGCGTCTGCTGCCACAGGACGCACCCCGTGTGGCAGCGCTGCTGTCCGGTGACGTGCAGGTCATCGAAGGCGTGCCGCCGGCCGACGTCGCCAATCTGCGCCGCGACAAACGCGTCAGCGTCTACCGCACGGTCGCGGACCGCCTGATCTATATCCATCTGGACAGCAACCGCGACGTCTCGCCCTTCGTGACCGACAAGGCCGGCAAGCCGCTTGACCGGAATCCGTTGAAGGACCCGCGGGTGCGCCTTGCGATATCGAAGGCGCTGAATCGCCCGGCCATCGTCGAGAAGGTGATGGAAACGGAGGCCGTGATGGCGGGCCAATTGGTACCCGAGTTCCTGTTCGGCTCGACTAAAAACCTGAAGGTCGAACCGTTCGACGCGGCGGGCGCGAAAAAACTGCTCGCCGAAGCGGGCTATCCCGACGGATTTGGTCTTACCATCCATGCGCCCAACAACCGCTATGTCAACGACGCGAAGATCGCCCAGGCCGTCGCGCAGATGTTGTCCCGTGTCGGCATCGACACCAAGGTGATCGCCATGCCTTCCGCGACCTACTTCGCGCAGGCGACCGACCTCAAGTTCAGCTTCATGCTGTTGGGCTGGAGCACGGGCACCGGCGAAGCCTCGTCCTCGCTCAAGGCGCTGTTGATGACGTACAACAAGGACAAGGGATTCGGAACGGCGAATCGCGGCCGCTATTCGAACACCAAGGTCGACGCACTCACCGAGGATGCGTTGCAGACCGTCGATGACGTCAAGCGCCAGGCGTACCTCCAGCGTGCTACCGAGTTGGCGATTGGTGATATCGGCATCGTCCCGCTGCATTTCCAGGTGAACCTGTGGGCAACGCGCGACGGCATCACGTATGTGCCGCGGACGGATGAGAACACGCTGGCATGGAAGTTCGTTTCGAAGAAATCATGAACGCACCGCAGCCCCGCTGGTCCGCCTTAACGATCCTGCCGAAGAAAACATGAACGCTCCCCATCCCGCCTGGCCGGCCATCACGACGCCGGCACAACACTTCATCGGCAACCGCTGGTATGCGCCACAGGGACACGCCGAGCTGCCGATGATCGATCCCTCCGATGGCGCGCCGTTTGCGGCCATCGCGCGCGGCAATGCAGCGGACGTCGACGCTGCCGTGCGCGCGGCGGAGGCGGCCCGCGGCGGTGCGTGGGGCAAGCTGTCGCCGGCGGAGCGGGGCCGACTCCTCGGCAAACTGTCGCGCGCAATCCTCGATCACGCGGAGGAACTCGCGTTCACGGAGGCACGCGATTGCGGCAAGCCGCTCACCCAGGCGCGCGCCGACGTCACCGCCTGCGCACGTTACTTCGAGTTCTACGGTGGCGCGTGCGACAAGCTGCACGGCGAAACGATTCCCTATCCCGAAGGTTTCACGGTGCTGACGTGGCGCGAGCCACATGGTGTCACCGGTCACATCATTCCGTGGAATTATCCATTGCAGATCTTCGGTCGTTCGGCGGGCGGTTCGCTCGCGGCCGGCAATGCGTGCGTGGTAAAGCCCGCCGAGGACGCCTGCCTGTCGGTGTTGCGCGTTGCCGAACTTGCAGTGGAAATCGGATTGCCGTCAGGTACCTTGAACATCGTCACGGGCCTGGGCAACGAGGCCGGCGCCGCGCTCGTCGAACATCCGGGCATCCAGCACGTTTCGTTCACGGGTTCCCCTGCGACCGGTGCCTGGGTCGCGGCGGCCGGCGCCAGGCGCCATTGCCCGGTTACGCTGGAATTGGGCGGAAAGTCGCCTCAGATCGTGTTCGCCGACGCCGATCTCGACGCCGCGTTGCCCGCGCTGGTCAATGCCATCGTGCAGAACGCAGGCCAGACCTGTTCGGCCGGCAGCCGTCTGCTGGTCGAGCGGTCGCGCTATGAAGAGGTACTGGCACGGTTGGGCGAGAGGTTCGCGGCGCTCAAGGCCGGGCCGGCGCTGGCTGACCTCGATTGCGGCCCGCTCATTCGCGGTTCGCAGTTGCAGCGCGTGCGCGCGTTTCTGGCGGATGCAGCGAAGGACGGCATCGCCATCGTCGCGCAGGGAACGATCGTCTCCGATGCGCCGTCGGGCGGGTTTTACGCTGCGCCCACGCTGTTGCGCGACGTTCCTGTCGACAACCCGCTCGCCTGTGACGAGGTGTTCGGTCCGGTGTTGGCCGCGATGGCGTTTGCCGACGAGGCCGACGCGATCCGCCTGGCCAACGCCACGGACTTCGGGCTGGTGGCGGGTGTGTGGACGCAAAACGGCGGCAGGCAATTACGCATGGCGCGCGCCGTGGAAAGCGGGCAGGTGTTCATCAACAATTATGGCGCGGGTGGTGGCGTCGAATTGCCTTTCGGCGGGGTGAAGCACTCCGGGCATGGGCGCGAAAAGGGTTTCGAAGCGCTGTATGGATTCACGGTCTTGAAGACGGTTGTAATCAAACACGGATAAGCGATGCGATTGCAGAACAAGATAGCCATTGTGACGGGCGCGGGTTCCGGCTTCGGACGCGGCATTGCCCGGCGCTTTGCCGCCGAGGGTGCCAAGGTCGTCGTCAACGATCTGAATGCCGAGAATGGCGAACACACGGTCGAAGACATCGTGGAAACCGGGGGCGCCGCACGCTTCTGCGGCGGGGACGTTTCAAAGGACGCCGACGTGAAGCACCTGGTCGAATTTGCGTTGGCGACCTTTGGCGGCCTCGATGTCGTGGTCAACAATGCCGGCACGACGCACAGGAACCAGCCGATGCTGGATGTCTCCGAAGAGCAGTTCGACCGAATCTATCAGGTCAACGTGAAGAGCCTGTTCCTCACTGCGCGGCATGCCGTGCCGCATTTTCGTGCCCAGAAGAACGGCGTGTTCATCACCATCGCGTCGACCGCCGGCGTGCGCCCGCGGCCGGGCCTCACCTGGTACAACGGCAGCAAGGGCGCCGCGATCGTGACCAGCCGTTCGATGGCGGCCGAGTTGGCCCCTGACAACATCCGCGTGAATGTCATCAATCCGGTGGCGGGCGAGACGGCGATGCTCGCGGATTTCATGGGGCAGGACACGCCCGAGCGACGCGCGCAGTTCATTGCCTCGATTCCGCTGGGCCGCCTGTCACAGCCGTCCGACATTGCTACCGCGGCCGTGTTCTTCGCCTCCGACGAGGCGGCCTTCATCACCGGCACATGCCTCGAGGTCGACGGCGGGCGCTGCGTCTGAAGTTTACGCGACTACAAGGGCGGACCGGAGTTTCGCAATGCGTTCGTCGTCGTAGCCGAGCGAACGCAAGACCGAGTCCGTGTGTTCGCCCAGGGCCGGTCCGCCGCGTTCGAAGCCGCCAGGTGTAGCGGAGAGCTTCGGCACGATTCCCGGCACCTTGAGCTTGAATCCGTCGTGCAGCGCGATCTCGCGGATCATTTCCCGCGCCTTGAAATGCGGATCGGTGGCAATGTCGGCGACGGTGTAGATCTTCGACGCCGGGACCTCGGCCTTTTCCATCGCTGCGAGCACGACTTCCGGCGCGCGCGCCGAGGTCCACGCCTCGATTTCGTTGTCCAGCCACGCCTGCCGTGCTGCGCGTCCGTCGTTGTGTGCGAGCGACGGGTCGCCCGCCAGGTCGTCGCGGCCCATCGCGAGTGCCAGGCGCTTGAAGATCGAATCGCCGTTGCCCGCGATCAATATATAACTGCCATCGCTGCAACGGTACGCGGAAGTCGGCGCTATGCCGGGCAGAATCGAACCGGTGCGCTCGCGCACGACGCCGAACGCATCGAACTCCGGCAACATCGACTCCATGACGGAGAACACCGACTCGTACAACGCGACGTCGACCACCTGGCCACGACCGGTCTTGTGGCGCTGCTCCAGCGCCATCAGCGCGCCGATGACGCCATAGAGCGCAGACAGCGTGTCGCCGATCGAAATGCCGGTGCGCGACGGAGGGCGATCGGGCGTGCCTGTGACATGGCGCAAACCGCCCATCGCCTCACCGATGACACCGAAGCCCGGACGTTCGCGGTACGGGCCGGTTTGCCCGTAGCCGGAAATGCGGACCATGACCAGGCCGGGATTGGTGGTCGCAAATGTTTCGTAGCCCAAACCCCACGACTCGAGCGTCCCGGGGCGAAAATTTTCGACCACGATGTCGGCACGTTCCATCAAAGCACGCGCGATGGCCTGACCCTCGGGTTGCCGCAGGTCGACTGCAACGGAACGCTTGTTGCGCGATTGCACGTGCCACCACAGCGACGTGCCGTCTTTCAGGTAACGCCACTTGCGCAACGGGTCGCCCGCGCCGGGGGGCTCGAGTTTGATGACATCGGCGCCGAACTCGGCCATCACCTTGGTGCAGAACGGACCCGCGATCAACGCGCCCAGTTCCACGACCGAAAGATCCGCGAGTGGGCGCGGCCCCTTCAAGGTCGCCGGCATTAGTGGATGAGGACGAGTATCCGCACGTGTCGTCCATCATACCGCCGGCAGGCTGGCGCCGGCCATCGCTCGGAACGCGCGCGACAGGCGCAATCTGATCGACCGGGATGTCCCGGAGCCACCCTGGGACCGGCTTTGTGAAATAATCGGGCACTGCCGCAGCCACTCCCGGCTGCTTCCAGACGAATGGCCTTTTCCGGGTACCGTCTCCATGCTCGACCAACTCGTGCACGCGCAATTCGCGGCGATCCTGCCGCCGGCCGCGTTGCTGACGTCCGCCGAGGACACGCGGCCCTACGAATGTGACGGACTCACTCTCTATCGCGAGCGGCCCGCCGCAGTGCTGTTGCCCGAAAACGAAGCGCAGGTCATCGCAATCCTCGAGGCGTGCTTCGAGGCGCGGATCCCGGTGGTCGCGCGCGGCGCCGGCACGAGCCTGTCGGGTGGCGCGTTACCGGACCCGCGCGGCGTGGTGTTGTCGCTCGCGAAATTCCGCAGGATCCTCGCGATCGACCCGTTGACGCGCACTGCGACCGTGCAGCCTGGCGTGCGCAATCTCGCGATCTCCGAAGCGGCGGCAATCCACGGTCTGTACTACGCGCCGGATCCGTCGTCGCAGATCGCATGTTCGATCGGCGGCAATGTCGCCGAGAACGCCGGCGGCGTGCATTGCCTCAAGTATGGCTTGACGGTGCACAACGTGCGTCGCGTCCGCGGCGTGTTGATCACCGGCGAGGTTGTCGAGTTCGGCGGCGAGGCGCAGGACAGCGCCGGCTACGACCTCCTGGCGCTCATCACCGGCAGCGAGGGCCTGCTCGCGGTGATCACCGAAGTCACCGTGAAGCTTTGCCCCACGCCAGAGCTGGCCCAGGTCGCGCTGGCGGCCTTTGCCGATGTCGAGCACGCGGGAGCGGCCGTCGGCGCCATCATCGGTGCCGGAATCATTCCGGCCGGGCTCGAGATGATGGACCAGCCCGCCACGCGCGCGGTCGAGCAGTTCGTGCATGCCAATTATCCGCTGGACGCCGCCGCCGTGCTGCTCGTCGAGTCTGACGGGACACCCGAGGAAGTCGCCGCGGAGATGGCGGAAATCAAACGCCTGCTGGCCGAAGCGGGCGCCACCGAAATCCGGGTGTCGAAGGACGAAGCCCAGCGTCTTCTGCTCTGGTCGGGGCGCAAGGCGGCATTTCCCGCGGTAGGACGCATTTCACCGGACTACTATTGCATCGACGGTACGATCCCGCGCGCCGCACTGCCGCGCGTGTTGCGGGAAATCGCGGCGTGGTCGAAGGAGTTCGGCCTCACCTGCGCCAACGTGTTCCACGCCGGCGACGGCAATCTGCACCCGCTGATTCTTTTCGACGCCAACAAGCCGGGTGAGTCCGAAAAGACGATTGAATTCGGCGATCGCATTCTCGGATTGTGCATCGAGGTAGGCGGCACGATTACCGGCGAACATGGTGTCGGCATCGAGAAGCTTTCGTCGATGTGCGTCCAGTTCACCTCCGCCGAGCTCGAACGTTTCCACGCGATCAAGCATGCATTCGATGCGGAGGGCCTGCTCAATCCCGGCAAGGCTGTCCCCACGCTCGCGCGTTGCGGCGAATTCGGAAAGAAGCACGTGCATGACGGGCAGGTTCCGCATCCCGACATTCCACGGTATTGAGTACGTAACCGAGCACGCAACCGAGCACGCAACTGAGTCGAGGTCCGCCATGAACGCTCCTGTCGAACTGCGCGCGCGTCCTTCCACGGCCGACGTTGCGGCCATTGTCGGACGATTGACCAAGGACTTCGCGGAGCGCGCCGTGACCAGCACCGCCATCCGCGAGCAGCACGGACACGGCGAGGGCATGGTGGACGCAGCTCTTCCGGATGTCGTGGTGTTCCCGCACACCAACGAGGAAGTGGCCGCGATCGTGCGGCTGTGCCATGCCGCCCGCATTCCCGTGATCGCGTTCGGCATCGGTACCTCGCTCGAGGGCCACGTGGCCGCGCTCTACGGCGGCGTATGCGTCGACCTGTCGCAAATGAATCGCATGCTGGAGGTGAATACGCAGGACCTCGACTGCCGCGTGCAGGCCGGCGTGACGCGTGAACAGGTCAACGCGGAGCTGAAAGGCACCGGGCTCTTCTTCCCGATCGATCCGGGGGCCAACGCGACCATCGGCGGAATGGCCTCGACGCGGGCGTCGGGCACCAATGCCGTTCGCTACGGCACGATGCGCGAAAACGTCCTCGGCCTGACCGTAGTGACATCCGACGGACGCATCGTCAGGACCGGCGGCCGCGCCCGCAAGTCGAGCGCCGGCTACGATCTCACGCGTCTGTTCGTCGGCGCGGAAGGCACGCTGGGGATCATCACCGAAATCCAGCTGCGACTCTACGGAATTCCCGAAGCCATCAGCGCCGCGGTGTGCCAGTTTCCGGACTTGAAATCGGCGGTCGATACGGTGATCGTCGCCATGCAGGTCGGCATTCCGGTCGCCCGCATCGAATTGCTCGACGAAGTTCAGATGGACGTGTGCATCAAATACTCGAAGCTTGAAGGGTTCAAACCTGCGCCGACACTTTTCTTCGAGTTTCACGGAACCGATGCGGGCGTGAAGGAACAATCCGAAATGATGCAGTCGATCACCGCGGAACACGGCGGCAGCGCCTTCGAGTGGGCCACGCGCCCCGAAGATCGCGGCCGTCTGTGGAAGGCGCGGCACGCCGCTTATTACGCGTCCAAGGCCTGCCATCCCGGGAAGCAGGCGTTTGCCACCGACGCCTGCGTGCCGATTTCGCGCCTTGCCGATTGTGTCCTCGAAGCCAAGGCCGACGCCGATGCAACCGGATTGATTGCGCCGATCGTGGGCCATGTTGGCGACGGCAACTTCCACCTCACGGTATTGTTCGACCCGAATGTGCCCGAGGAACGCGCCAAGGCCGAAGCGCTGGCGTCGCGCGTGAGCATGCGTGCTATAGCCATGGGCGGCACCTGCACGGGCGAGCACGGCATCGGCGTCCACAAGCTTGAAGCGCTCGTGGTCGAGCATGGCGAGGCGGTCGAACTCATGCAGGCGATCAAGCGCGCGCTCGATCCGCGCAACATCATGAACCCGGGCAAGACCGTTCCGCCCTGACATGTACACGCTTTACATCGGCAACAGGAATTACTCATCCTGGTCATTGCGCGGCTGGCTGGCTACCCGACTGTCGGGCGCGCCGTTTCGCGAAGTTCATGTCGGACTGCGCGGAACCTACAACCCCGACAACCGCGCCTTCTCGCCGACGGCGCTGGTGCCCGCACTGCACGACGGCACGACGGCGGTGTGGGACTCGCTGGCGATCAGCGAGTACCTGGCCGAGAGACACCCAGGCATGTGGCCGGCCGATGCGCTGGCGCGCGCGTGGGCGCGCTCGATCGCGGCGGAAATGCACTCAGGCTTCGCGACATTGCGTAACGACATGACGATGTGCATTCGCGAACGCCTTGACG
>JAYTIR010000364.1:0-2803 GCA_043731765.1 Burkholderiales bacterium | reverse complement strand
GCGTTCCACGACACCGACGCCTCGCTCGCCGAGATCAATCCGCTCGT
Source organism: Burkholderiales bacterium (assembly GCA_043731765.1). Lineage (GTDB taxonomy): Bacteria > Pseudomonadota > Gammaproteobacteria > Burkholderiales > Casimicrobiaceae > VBCG01. The sequence goes on along the minus strand of JAYTIR010000364.1, from coordinate 2,756 downwards.
GATCACGGGTGACGGCAAGGTCATCGCGCTCGACGCCAAGCTCAATTTTGATTCCAATGGGCTGTTTCGCCATCCCGAGATCGTCGAGATGCGCGACCTTGACGAAGAGGACCCTGCCGAGATCGCGGCGTCGAAATTCGATCTGTCCTATATCTCGCTCGACGGCAACATCGGCTGCCTCGTCAACGGGGCGGGACTTGCGATGGCGACGATGGACACGATCAAGCTCTATGGCGGCGAGCCCGCGAATTTCCTCGACGTCGGCGGCGGCGCGACCGCCGAAAAAGTCACCGAGGCGTTCAAGATCATGCTGAAACACCCGGGGCTGAAGGCAATCCTCGTCAATATCTTCGGCGGCATCATGAAATGCGACACGATCGCCGAGGGTGTAGTTGCCGCGTCGAAGGCGGTCTCGCTCAAGGTGCCGCTCGTCGTGCGCATGAAAGGCACCAACGAGGACCTGGGCAAGAAAATGCTCGCCGAATCCGGACTGCCGATCATCACCGCGAACAATATGGCCGAAGCCGCAGAGAAAGTGGTCGCCGCGGCAAAGGGGCAATGACGATGTCGATTCTGGTCAACAAGAACACCAAGGTCATCACGCAGGGAATCACCGGGAAGACCGGCCAGTTCCACACGCGGATGTGCCGCGATTACGCCAATGGCCGCAATTGCTTGGTCGCCGGCGTCAATCCGAAAAAGGCCGGTGAGGACTTCGAGGGCATCCCGATCTACGCGACGGTAAAGGACGCGAAGGCGGCCACGGGTGCCACCGTTTCCGTGATCTACGTGCCGCCACCGTTCGCGGCGGCGGCGATCAACGAAGCGGTGGATGCGGGCGTCGACCTCGTGGTCTGCATCACCGAGGGCATTCCGGTGCGCGACATGATCGACACCCGTTACCGAATGCAGGGGAAAGGGACGCTGCTGCTCGGCCCCAATTGTCCAGGCGTGATCACGCCCGACGAAATCAAGATCGGCATCATGCCGGGCCACATTCACAAGCAGGGACGCATCGGCGTCGTGTCGCGCTCCGGCACGCTGACCTACGAGGCGGTCGGCCAGCTCACCGAACTGGGACTGGGCCAATCCACCGCGGTGGGAATCGGCGGCGACCCGGTGAATGGACTGAAGCACATTGATATTCTGAAGCTGTTCAACGACGATCCCGGCACCGATGCGGTCGTGATGATCGGCGAAATCGGCGGTGGTGACGAAGAGACTGCGGCGCTGTGGGTGAAGGACCACATGAAAAAACCCATTATCGGATTCATCGCCGGCGTGACCGCGCCGCCGGGCAAACGCATGGGCCATGCGGGCGCGATCATCTCCGGCGGCAAGGGCACTGCACAGGAAAAACTGGCCATCATGGAGGCGTGCGGCATCACGGTCACGCGCAATCCTGCCGAGATGGGTAAGCTGCTCAAGGTCGCGCTGCGGGCATGATGCGAGGCGCGCCCGGCGACGCGCGACCTTGTCCGTTCGCATCCAACCTTCGGAGGTAAGCATTCTTGGAATCATTCACACCGCAGTTCTGGCTCGCGGCCCTGCAGATCATCTACATCAACATCCTGTTGTCCGGCGACAACGCGGTGGTGATCGCACTTGCCTGCCGCGACCTCCCGCCGAAGCAGCGACGATGGGGAATAATCTGGGGTGCGGCGGGCGCCATCGTGCTGCGCATCGTTCTCACGATTTTCGCGGTCACGCTCCTCGAACTGCCGTGGCTCAAGGTGGTGGGTGGCGTGCTGCTGCTCTGGATCGGCATCAAGCTGATCATCCAGGAGGAGGGCGACGACCATAGTGTTCAGGCCAGCGAGCGCCTGTGGTCGGCGGTACGCACCGTCATCGTCGCCGATCTGGTCATGAGCGTGGACAATGTGCTGGGCGTCGCCGCCGCAGCAAAGGGCAGCGTGCCGCTCCTGATGTTCGGGTTGGTGGTCAGCATTCCGCTGGTCATCGCCGGGAGCCAGATCATCCTGAAGCTCATCGAACGCTTCCCGATGATCATCCTGGCGGGCGGCGGGCTCCTGGGCTGGATCGCCGGCAAGATGCTGGTCGAGGACGCCGCCCTTGCGCCGTGGATCAACGCCAACGCGGCGTGGCTCGATTGGGTGGGTCCGATTGCCGGCGTGGCGATCGTCATCGGCGGCGCGCGGTGGCAAAAACAGCGACCGGTTTCGGAAGCCCGATGACGAAGCCCTCGCGCGGCACCCCACATGCCGCTACACTCGCGGGCTGAAATCGACGTAAAACCCAACGTAATCGCCATGGCCGACCCCACCCCCCTCGACATTGCGAGCCTGTCCCATCCGGGCATGGTCCGCGCGCACAACGAGGACACGGTTTTCGCGGACGCCGACGCCGGCATCGCGGTGCTGGCCGACGGCATGGGCGGCTACAGCGCCGGCGAAGTCGCGAGCGGCATCGCGGTCAACGTCGTGTCCAACGGCATGATGCCGGAATTGAAATCCGGACGAGAGTTGTCGAAGGTCGACATCCAGAGCGGCCTCACGCACGGCGCGCTCCTCCTTCAGCAACATATCGCTACCGCCAACAAGAGCATCTACGAGGCCGCGCAGGCGCGTCCGGAGTGTGCCGGCATGGGCACGACGATCGTCGCCGCGGTTTTCTGCGGCAACCGGGTGTCGATCGGCCATATCGGGGACTCCCGCTGTTATCGCTTGCGCGGGGAGAAGTTCGAGCAGCTCACGCATGACCATTCGTTGCTGCAGGAGCAGATCGACAGCGGCGTG
>JAYTIR010000363.1:0-2759 GCA_043731765.1 Burkholderiales bacterium | reverse complement strand
GCAGACATCGGCGAAGAAGAGGTGCTGGTGGCAGTGGTGCTCCGGAAAAATGCAACGCTGACGGCGCTGGAGCTTCGCGAGTGGTGCAGCGCGCGACTCGCGGCCTACAAGGTGCCGCGGTACGTTACCTTCGTGACCGAGCTTCCTTACACGCCGACGCACAAGCTTGCGAAACACATCCTCAAGCAGCAGCCGGGCCTACTCGCGCGCGCAATCGACGTGCAGCGCGTGACGCCACCGTGAACCTGACACCAGCCATATGAACCTGACCAACGAGGATCTGCAGAAGATCCTGCAAATCCTCGACGATTCGCACTATCACGACTGTCGGCTGCAGATCGGCGCGTACAAGTTGCATGTGCAGCGTGGCGTGAGAGGCCTCGCGACACCGGAAGTCGACCCATCCGTCAGCGCTCGCGCCTCAGCGCAAGCAATGGCCGCAGAGAGCAGTTCGTGCATCGCGAGCGTGCGCGGTACGACCGCGAACACGATGGACGGCCCCATACGCCGGCTCTTTGTCGCCAATCGCGGGGAAATCGCGGTCCGTATCATCCGTGCGTGCCGCAAGCTCGGCATCGAGGTGGTGGTCGGCGTTTCCGATGCCGACCGCGAGTCGCTCGCAGCCAGGAGCGCCGACCAGGCGGTCCGCCTCGGTCCGGCGCCCGCTTCGAAAAGCTATCTCGACATGTCGGCGGTGGTCGCCGCCGCGAAGGACAGCGGCTGCGATGCGGTCCATCCCGGCTACGGCTTTCTCGCCGAGCGTGCCGAATTCCAGCGCTTGTGCACCCGTCACGCGCTGCGATTCGTCGGTCCGACAGCGGACGCCATCGAAGCCATTGGCGACAAGCTGCGGGCGCGGCGGGTCGCCGCGGAGCTGGCAGTCCCGACGGTGCCTGGCACTGATCAGGTCGGGGCGGCCGAGGATGCCCTGGCGTTCGGCCGACAAGCGGGCTATCCGTTCCTGTTCAAGGCCAGCGCCGGCGGCGGCGGCCGTGGCATGCGCGTGGTGCGCTCGGCTGACGAGGTCACTGCTGCCTTTGAAAGCGCAAGCGCAGAGGCGCGCGCTGCGTTCGGCGACCCCACGCTTTTCATCGAGCGCTTCATCGAACGCGCACGGCACGTCGAAATCCAGGTCATTGCCGATCGCTACGGAAATATCGTGCACCTCGGCGAGCGCGACTGCTCGACGCAACGGCGGCACCAGAAGCTGATCGAGGAAGCGCCCTCGCCGGTGCTGGACCCGGCGCTCCGCGCGAGCATGACCGAGGCCGCCGTGCGCCTGGTCAGGCATGTCGGATATCAGAATGCCGGCACCGTCGAGTTCATCGTCGACATGGACACCCGGCTGTTCTATTTCCTCGAAGTGAACACGCGCATCCAGGTCGAACATCCTGTCACGGAGGAGGTGACCGGCGTCGACCTCGTGGCCGAGCAGATCCTTGTGGCCGGAGGTGCCCCGTTGTCGATCCGCCAGGAAGACATACGGCTGGACGGACATGCGATCGAGTGCCGCATCAACGCCGAAGATGCCGGCCGTGACTTCATGCCGTGTCCGGGCCGGATCACGTTGTGGGAACCTCCCGCGGGCAGCGGGGTGCGCGTCGACACGCATTGCTATGACGGATACGTCATTCCGCCATTCTACGATTCGATGATTGCCAAGCTCATCGTCCACGCCGCGGATCGTCCGGCGGCGATTGCAGGCATGGCGCGGGCGCTCGGACAGTTCAGGATCGAAGGCGTGAAAACCACGATTCCATTCCACCAAGCGGTGCTGGCGCACGATGACTTCAGGCAGAGCCGGGTCACTACGCGCTGGGTCGAGGAGCGATTCGCGAAAGAGTTCGTTACGCCGGCGTGAACATCGGCACCGAGATGCCGCCCTGCGTTTTTTTGAATACAACCCTCACGCGCTGTCCGATACGCACCGCGTCGAGGTCGCAATCGACGATGTTGGTCATCATCGTCACGCCTTCATCGAGGGTCACATAGGCAATGCAGTACGGGATCGCACCTGCCGCGCGCGTGACGCTGCACGTATAGATCTCGCCGGTCCCGTTCGACGGCGTCCAGCGGACGTCGTCGCTCATGCAAAAGGGGCACAGCGCGCGCGGGTAGTGGTGGCAGGCACCGCAATTGCCGCACTGCTTGAGCAACAGTATTCCAGAGGCGGCTGCGTCGAAGTAATGCTGTTCGCCGGGGCCCGCGACAGGATCCCGGAGCTGGTGTTCGCGCGGATCGCTGGCCACGTCGCGTCACCGCCGCTCGAGAATCAGCGTGGCGCTTCCGTGGCGGTTGGCGAGCAAGCCGCCCATGCCGTTTACGAGCGCGAGATCGCAGTCTGGAACCTGGACGGCGGGGTGCGCTTCGCCGCGCAACTGGCGCACGGCCTCGATCACCTTCGTCACGCCGCCGCGATTGGCGGGATGGTTGTTGCACAATCCGCCGCCATCAGTGTTCACCGGCAGCCTGCCGACCCCGGAGATCAAGTTACCGTCGCAGACGAACCGGCCGCCTTCTCCCTTGGCGCAGAACCCTAGATCCTCGAGTTGCATGACGACGGTGATGGTGAAACTGTCGTAGACCGATGCGTACTTGATATCGCGAGGGGTCACGCGTGCCTCTGCGAATGCGCGCGGCCCGGATGAGACCGCCGCGGATCGCATCAGGTCGAACGTGCCGTTCGCCTGGTGACCCAGCGCTTCCGCAGCGCCGACGACGTATACCGGCGGGCGCCTGAGTGCGGCGGCGATTTCAGG
>JAYTIR010000362.1:0-2305 GCA_043731765.1 Burkholderiales bacterium | reverse complement strand
GATCCAGCACGTCGTCCGGAACCTCGTCCAGGAACACCGTGAACGCGCTTTCCGGCAGGACGACCAGGCGTCCCCTCGCGAGACGCACAAGCCGCTCGTACATTTCGTAAGTGCGCGTGCGATACGCGGGATCGAATTTCAGGTTCTGCGCAACGTTGCCCTGCACCAGCGAAACGGCAAGCGGCGCGCCTTCTGCCTGCGTCCATTCGATGCGACCCGTGGTGGCGCCCAGGCCCGCGACCATCGCGATCACCAATATGCCGACGGGAATGGCGCGCGCGCGTCCCACGGCAACGCCATCGATGATGTACACGATTGCGACCGCGCACGCGGACACCGCAAACGAAACCAGATACACGCCACCGATGGGAGCGAATCCGGCGAGCGGCAGTGCAAATGACGGCAGGAGTTCCGCATAGCCCACGGCCAGCCATCCGAACCCCGTGAACAAGGTGCCGCGCAACCACTCGGCCAGCGTCCATGCAGCAACGGCGGCGGCGAGTCGCGTCACGCTCGCTGTGCGCGTGATGCGCGCGACGACCCAACCGGCCAGCGTCGGAAACAGCGAGAGGTAAACGACCAGGCCCAGCATGCCGATGAAGGCGACCACGGGCGGCACGCCACCGAATGTCTCGAGCGCGACGGATATCCACGAGACGCCCACACCAAACAATCCCACGCCGAATGCGAAGCCCTCGAGAGCGGCCTCCCGCGGCCGGTCCGCGCGTTGCCAAAGCCAGAACAGCGTGGCGAGTGTTGCGAGCGGCAGCAACGCGAGATGGAATGGCGCGTAGCCGAACACCGTTACGGCGCCGGCCGCGAAGGCAAGCAGGAGGCGCAGCGCGCGCCCGGTTGCCGCAGCGGAACTCACGCCGGGCTGTCGGCGCCGACGGGCGGTGCCAGGCGTTCGACCTGCAGCGTATACAGCCGGCGGCTGTCGGCGCGCAGCACGCGAAAGCGCAGGCCTTCAAGCACCGCGGTTTCGCCGCGCTTGGGCAGCCGGCCGAAAGCGCGCAGCACCAGCCCGCCGACGGTGTCGAACTCGTCGTCCTCGAACTTCGTGGCGAAATGCGTGTTGAAGTCAGCGATCTCGGTTTGCGCCTTCACGCGCCAGCGGCCGCTGGCCTCGGGGATGATGTTGTCTTCGCTTTCATCAAAGTCGTATTCGTCCTCGATGTCGCCGACGATCTGCTCCAGCACGTCTTCGATCGTGACCAGTCCCGACACGCCGCCGTACTCGTCGACGACGATCGCGATGTGGTTCCGGTTGGCGCGGAATTCGCGCAGCAGCACGTTGAGGCGCTTGCTTTCCGGCACGAACACGGCGGGGCGCAGCGTGTCGTGGAGATTGAAGCCCTCGGGGTTGGCGTAGTAATTGAGCAGTTCCTTGGCAAGCAGGATGCCGACCACGTCGTCCTTGCTCTCGCCGATCACCGGGAAGCGCGAGTGCCGGGTCTCGACCACGAGCGGGATGAATTCGGCCGGCTCGTCTTCGATCGACACGCAGTCCATCTGCGCGCGCGGGATCATGATGTCGCGCACGGTCGTCTCGGACACCGACAGCACGCCCTCGATCATCGACAACGCGTCGCCGTCGACCAGCTTGCGTTCGAACGCGCCGCGCATGATGGCGACCAGGTCCTCGCGGTTCTCCGGCTCACGCATCAGCAATGCGGAGATCCGCTCGAGAAGCGTCGGCCGATCGTGGCTGGGGCCGTTCTTGTCGTCGTCCATGGGGTCAGTTACGCGCGGCGTACGGATCCGGGAGCCCGAATGTCGCCAGGATCGCGGTTTCCCGCGCTTCCATCACCGCAGCGTCGGCGTGCCGTTCGTGGTCGAATCCCTGCAAGTGCAGCATGCCGTGTATTACCAGGTGTGCATGATGGTCGGCGAGCGGCTTGCCTTGCGCGGCGGCCTCCCGCCGCACGACCGGCGCGCAGAGCACGATGTCGCCGGCGCGCGGATGCTCGTCATCGTACACGAAGGTGAGCACGTTCGTCGCATAGTCCTTGCCGCGGAATTCGGCGTTGAGAGCGCGGCCCTCGATCGCGTCGATGAAGCGCACGGTCACGGTCGCGTCGCGGAGCAGCGCGGCGCGGACCCAGCGGCGAATCCGCGGGCGCACCGGCAGGTCAACATCGTTGCTCGCGTATTGCACCGAAAGCGAAAGCGTCGGCGCCTTCCGGCGCGTTGAAACCGCGCGTCCCATCAGCGGCGGTTCCGGTCGTCGGACTTGGACGTCGCGGCGTCGCGGTCGTAGGCATCGATGATTTTCTGCACCAGCGGGTGGCGCACGACATCCGCG
>JAYTIR010000361.1:0-1596 GCA_043731765.1 Burkholderiales bacterium | reverse complement strand
CCGCTGTCGTGCGCCAGCGCGCGGCTCCACGCCACCATCGTCTCGACGGTGTCGCACGGTCGCCACACGGTGAGATTGGGGATCAGCCGCAACGCCGACGCGTGCTCGACCGACTGATGCGTCGGGCCGTCTTCCCCGAGACCGATCGAGTCGTGCGTGAAGACGTGGATCACACGCAATTTCATCAGCGCCGCCATCCTGATCGCGTTGCGGCTGTAATCGCTGAACGTGAGAAACGTCCCACCGTACGGTAGATAACCGCGGTGCAGCGCGACGCCGTTCATGATTCCCGCCATGCCGAATTCGCGCACGCCGTAATGGATGTGATTGCCCGCCACGAAGTGGCCGTTGTCATTGCGCAGCGGCGTCGACGTCTTGAAATTGGTCAGGTTCGAGCCGGTCAGGTCGGCCGAGCCGCCCAGCAGTTCCGGAACGAACGCCGATAATCCATCGAGCGCGTTCTGCGAGGCCTTGCGCGTGGCGATGGTCTCGCCTTTGGCGGCGGTCGCGCCGGCCAGCTCGTTCGACTTTTGTTCGAATTCGGCAGGCAACAGACTCTGCGTTCGGCGGGCGAATTCGCCGGCAAGCGCAGGGAATTCGGCGCGATACGCGGCGAACAGTTTGTCCCACGTCTGCTCCAGCAACGCGCCGCACTCGCGCGCATTCCAGCCGTCGTAGATTTCCTGCGGGATAACGAACGGCGGATAGTCCCAATGCAATGCGGCGCGGGTCGCGGCGATTTCTTTCTCGCCCAGCGCGGCGCCGTGCGCGCTTTCGGTGCCCTGCTTGGTCGGCGCGCCCTTGCCGATGATGGTTTTGCAGCAGATCAACGTCGGCCGCGCCGCCGGTCCCGATGGCTGGGCGAGCGCCGCCTGGATTGCCGCGTCGACCGCCTCGACGTCGTGGCCGTCGACATCGCGAGTCACATTCCACCGGTACGCTTCGAATCGCTTCGGCGTATCGTCGGTGAACCAGTGCCTGACCTCGCCGTCGATCGATATGCCGTTGTCGTCGTAGAACGCAACCAGCTTGGACAAGCCCCAGGTGCCGGCGAGCGCGCACACTTCGTGCGAGATGCCTTCCATCAGGCAGCCGTCACCCAGAAAGACGTAAGTGTGATGATCGACAACGTTGTGCCCGGGACGATTGAATTCCGCGGCGAGCAGCCGTTCCGCGAGCGCCATCCCGACCGCGTTCGCCAGCCCCTGTCCGAGCGGACCGGTCGTTGTTTCCACGCCGGGCGTGACGCCGACCTCCGGATGGCCCGGTGTTTTTGAATTCAGTTGCCGGAAGTTTTCGAGCTCGCGCATCGGCAGGTCGTAGCCGGTCAGATGCAGCAGCGCGTATTGCAACATCGAGCCGTGTCCGTTCGACAGGATGAAGCGATCGCGATTGGCCCAGTGCGGATTAGCAGGGTTGTGGCGCAGGTGGCGGTTCCACAACGCGACGGCGATGTCCGCCATGCCCATCGGCATTCCGGGATGGCCGGACTTCGCCTTTTCGACCGCATCCATCGCCAGCGCCCGGATCGCGTTGGCCAGTACCTGATCGGACGGGCCGCTGCGCCCGGAAACGGTAGAACTCATGTTGGGGAAT
>JAYTIR010000360.1:0-3307 GCA_043731765.1 Burkholderiales bacterium | reverse complement strand
AGCAGCGGCCAGAGCGTGTTGGCGGTGTTCCAGTATTTCTCGGCCAGTTCCAGCCGTTTGCTGTCGCTCATGGCGACCCGGTTGGTGGCCGCCAAGGCATCGCCGATCACGTGGGCCGCGGCAGCCGGGTCGCGCTGCAACATCTCATCGAGCCACGGCCCGACCTTGGCCGGCCGGATTTCGGGCGGATTGGCCGGGTGCGAAACGACCGATGGCAGAGAGAGCGAGAGGGGCATGGAAGGCGGATCGAGGTGTATTCGTGGTTATTTCGGCGCAAATCGAAGGGAGGCCAGCGATTGTAAGCGAAAGCCCGGTTCGGGAATGTCTGGCCCGGGAAGTTCAAGCGGAAAGCGTGCCACCCGGTCGACCCCGGGGCGTGGCCCTCAATCGGTCGGGCGCAGGAAAGCGACGACCGGAAGGTACTGGTCCGGGCTGAGCAGCATGGGCGCGTGCCCCACACCGGCGATTTCGATGACTTTGGGCCGAGGGCCGCGCAGCGCCATCTCCCCGGCGACTTCCCGTGACAGGAGATCCGATTGGGCGCCGCGCAGCACCAACGTCGGGCAGGTGATGGCATCCCACAGGGGCCACAGATTCGGTGGCGCAGGCGTATTGCGGAACGGGACCGCGATGCCGGGATCGTAAGCCAGGCCCCAGCGTCCGTCGGCGCGCTCGCGGACGTTGGTCCGCGTGATGTACGCCCATTGTTCATCGCTAAGCGGGCCGAACGGCGCCGAAATTTCGCGCAGGTACCCTTCGATCTCGGGATAAGTGGCGAATGTCGGATCCTGGCCGATGTAGCTGCCAATGCGTGCCAGCGCAGCGGCGTCGAGTTGCGGTCCGACGTCGTTGACGACCAACCGGCGTACAGGCGTCTTTGGCTGAGCGGCGAGAACAATCCCCAGCAATCCGCCCATCGACGTTCCGATCCAGTCGACGTCGACCGCGCCGCTGCGCGCGATGAGCGCCGTCAGCGTGGCCAGGTACGTGGGGAAGATGTAGTCATTTGGATCGGCCATCCAGTCGGACATTCCGCGGCCCGGCATGTCGACGGCAAGCACACGATGCGTTGGCGCAAGCGTTTCGGCCACGACGTCGAAGTCGCGGCCATTGCGGCCGAGGCCGTGAACGCAGATCACCACGCGCGGGTTCGCCGCGTCGCCCCACTCGTAATACACGACGCGATGGAAGCCATGCGGGGAGAGCGAGCGAAACTGCAGCGTGCGCGGTGCGGTTTCCGTTAACATGAATTTTTCAGCGTCTTGATCTCGACGTGCGCCGGCTATGACCGCGCGATCGATTGCATCATTGCCAAATTGCCGGCCGAACGTAACTGATCGTCCGGGTCAGTCGAAATCTTGCGGCATTATCGGCAGGAAACCGGGTGAATCGCCGGCCAGGAACGCTGCCAGTTCGTCGCGGCGCGCCATCGCATCCGCATATCCCAAGGCAAGTAGCGCTCGACAGAATCCGCGGTCGAACAGAAGATAGGAGGTGAGGTTCGCGCCCGTGCCCCGCGTGCTGCCGAACCCGCGCAGTACCGCCCGCACGGCGCCGGGCAGCGTATCGACGAACTGCAATGCCAGACTGGCCACATCACGCGAGGGCGAAAGCACGAAGGCATCGACATGATTCAGATGCAGGCCCTTTGCTTCGCGCGCGGTTGCCGGAAGCTGGTCGATCATGCGGTTGTACTGGGTGAGGCGCTCGATGTCCGCGCCCATGTTGTCGAGGAACACCGACGACAGCGCATGGCCCGCGACCTGGGCAAAGGACGGGTATTGCGCAGGTTCGGCGATGGGACGCTGTCCCGCAAACTGGCCCACGGCCAGCACGACAATGCGCGTGGCGCCCAGATGCAGCGCCGGGGACAGCGGCGCAATCTGACGGACCGAGCCGTCCATGTAGTAATCCTCGTCGATCCGGCCCGCGGGAAAGACGAATGGAATCGCCGTTGACGCCATCAGGTGTTCGGTCGCAAGCCGCGTGGGCTGGCCCCGGCGGCGCAGGCGGTGCCATGACCGCAACGACGGCGCGCCCTGAAAGAAGGACACCGCATGACCCGAGGTGTAACTCGTGGCGTTGATGGACAGCGCATGCAGATTCCCCGCTTCGATCTGGTAGTCGAGACGGGAGAAATCGAGTTCACGCGTAAGCAGGTCGGTCAGCGGCGCATTGTCGAACATCGAAGCCACTTTCGCGGGCACCGCGCCACCGGTCAGGACGCTCGCGAGGAACCGGGCGCTGTGCCGCGCCAGCGTCGCCAGGTCACCTTGGTAGATGTCCTTCACCGTCACCCGTCGCCACCAGCGCGTGAGCCGCGCCACCCCGCGCCGGAAATCGTCGGCATTGATCGCGAGCAGGGTCGCGTTGATGGCGCCTGAGGAGGTGCCGCAGATCACCGGAAACGGCATCCGCGCATGGCTGCCCATGATGTGCGCGATCGCGCGCAACGCGCCTACCTGATAAGCCGCACGTGCGCCGCCTCCGGAAAGGATGATCGCCGTTTTGTGGCCGGCGGTGGACATCGCATTGGACATGGACAGGCGCCGATCAGTCCGCGCGCAGCGTGCGATCCAGGATCAGCAGCATCGCGGCAGTCGCGCCCCAGATATAGCGATCGCGCCAGGGAATCGCCCAGAAATCGCGGCGTATTTCACCCAGCATCCGGAAATGGCGCTGCTGGTTCGCGGGATCGAGAAGGAACGCCAGCGGTACCTCGAACGCTTCGGCCACCTCGATCGGATCCGTGGTGAGCGTTATCGGCGGCTCGACCCAACCCACGACCGGCGTGACCCGATAGCCGGTGACGGTTTCGTAGGTTGCGAGTTCGCCGAGAATGTCGACGCGATCCGGGGCCAGGCCGACTTCTTCCGCGGCCTCGCGCAACGCCGCATGGGCAAGGGTGAGATCATCGGGCTCCACGCGGCCACCCGGAAAACTGATCTGGCCCGCATGGTCCGGGAGTCCGTCGCTGCGTTGCGTGAGCAGGAGCGTCAGACCTTCGGGACGATTGACGAGCGGAACCAGCACTGCCGCGGGCGTGGCATCGCCATCGCGTCCGGGCAGGCGAAAGCCATCGCTCATGCCGCGCGCGGCAGGCGGCGCGGGACGCGCGAGGCGCTGCGCAATCCAGTCTTTCTGGGCGTCAGGGGGAAGGTGAAACAGCGGCAGCGGCATCGCGGGACTTCAAGGACTCTGCCGCGATTGTACCGCCCGATTTTCAGCCCGGCGCGGCGAACTGGTGCAGCCGCGTGGGCGTCAGGTACGCGATTTCGCCGGGGCGAAGCGACAGCTCCCGGAAGCG
>JAYTIR010000359.1:0-5799 GCA_043731765.1 Burkholderiales bacterium | reverse complement strand
AACAGGCAGGTGTCCCGTTGGGCCTGCGCGCGCTGGTAGGCGTCGTCCCAGGGCAGGACCTCGATCTTCATCGGCAAACCGCTCCAGCGCACGGTTTCCAGGACGATCTCCGTGGCAATGCCGGTCAGCTTGCCGGTCTCGGTGTAATTGGGCGGGTTTTCCTCCGTGAGCAGCGTGACGGACTGCACGGACGGCGATGCGAGCACCCCGAGCAGGGCGGCAAGGAACAAACGCGACAACGGAAGTGAGGCAGGTTTCATGGCGGTCTGCCGCCAAAGAGTCCTGCCGCATTGGCAAAGGCGATCCGGCGCGCCGTGTCCGCCGGAAGTTGCGCGAGCCAGCCGCGATACCAGGCCATGATCTCGCCGTACTGCGCCCAACGCGAGTTCACCCAGGTGTCGGAACCGATGACGAAGCGGGCGGGAAAGGTCGCAAACAGACTTCGCCACGCCGGCGTCAGCTTGTCGTCCTGCGTGATGTCGTAGCGATAGGACAACTCACCGATGAGCGTCGGGTGCCGCGCAAGGTATCCCGCAATCGCTTCGGGGCGCGTGGAAAACCCCGCATGCGCCCAGATCACCTTGACCTTCGGATCATGCGCGTAGAGGGCCTCGAGCGCCGCCTCGTCGCAGTGGGCGTGCAGCCACAGGTCACGCGCAACGGCCAGCGCGACGATTTTCCTTACCTGTGCGGTGCCCGCGTCCGCGGCGCCGAAGACGTGGAATTCGCCGATGCCGCGATAGCCGATGCCGCGCGCGAGTTCGGTCTCGATCAGCGCGTAGATTTCCGGATCGTTGAACCAGGTCTGCCGGTCCGCGTGGGTTCGATAGGGACGGATGAACGGGACAACGCGGGGTGCCACCGCCGGAAAATCGCGCGCGGCCGCGACCAGCGCACGCGTGCCGTCGTTCGGACGGCTGGTGGCGACGATGGCGGTGACGCCGTTGGCGCGGAAGATCTGCAATACGTCCGCCACCGAATGCGTGCTGGTGGCCTCATCGTTGTAATGCAGGTGGGCATCGAAGAGTTCCAGCGGCGCCTGCGCGCCCACCGGCAGGCAGATCGCCATGGCCAGGACCGAGGCGGCAGCGAAGTGGCGGCACCACGGGAACATCGCGGAATTTTCCCACCGCGCATCCTTTCGGGCAACCGCAGGTTGGCATTACACTGCCCCGCGCCTCCAACGCGAAGGCTCTCCCGTGACGCTTGACGACCACGACACGCTGCTGATCGTCTTCTTCACCACGGTCGGCCTGTCCGCAAACTTGCGCCTGCTGGCGCTGGGCGGCGGGATTGCTCGCCGGCTCGGCCGCGTTGTCGGGCGGTCACGGCACCGTACTTGCCTGGGGACCGATCATCAGCGAGAAATTCGGCGTTCCCAGCGCTTCAGCGATGGGCGCCGCGGTAGCGACCTTCGGTCTGATCGCCGGCGGCCTGCTGGGCGGCCCGCTTGGCCACCGCCTGATCGCGCGCCATCGCTTGTCCGGCAAGGACGCGGAGGAGCTCACGGTCGGCGTCAGCTACGACCAGGAGACCAAGCCGAAACTCGACGCGAACGGCGTCCTCACCACCCTTCTGGCCATTGCGATAGCGATCGCCGCCTCCGACGAACTCAATTACCTGCTTGAAAAGGTCGGCTTCACGCTGCCCAAATTCGTCACGGCGCTGTTTTCGGGCATGGTCCTGTCCAATACCGTCCCGCGCCTTTTCCCCAAGCTTGGCTGGCCGACGGGATCGCCCCCACTGGCGCTCATTGCCGACGAGGCACTCGGTCTTTTCCTCGCCATGTCGTTGATGACGTTGAACCTTGCATCGCTGGCCGGCGTTGCGCTTCCCCTCTTTGTCATCCTCGCTGTGCAGGCCATCGTCTGCTGGCTCCTGGTCTCCCACGTCGTGTTCCAGCTGCTGGGCGGCGCCTACGATGCTGCGGTGACTTCCTCCGGCTACTTCGGACTGGCCATGGGTGCGACGCCGACCGCCATCGCCATCATGACCGCGACGACCAAGAAATACGGGGCCTCGCCCCGCTCGTTCCTGGTCGTGCCGCTGGTTGGTGCGTTCTTCGTCGATATCGCCAACGCGATCGTCCTCCAAACCTTCGTCAAGCTGCTTGGGGGGTAGACAACCCCCCTCCGGCGGCGCTCCACTTTCATTTGTGTTTACGCAACAGTGCAACAGATTCCTCTATGTCAAGCATTCCCTTCCTCTGAAAATGCGGTATAGTCGCCGCCGATGGAGTGGTAATCCGTGACAGGACGGACCGCTTCACACCGAACGGCATTGTCCGCTCGCATCAACCGACAGGAAGGGAAGGAGACCCATGGCAACTGCCAAGAAAGCTGCGAAGAAACCCGCCGCGAAGAAACCCGCCGCGAAAAAACCCGCTGCGAAAAAACCGGCCGCCAAGAAACCCGCGGCCAAGAAGGCCGCTCCGAAAAAAGCTGCGCCGAAGAAGAAACCCGCTGCCAAGAAGCCCGCTGCGAAGCGCAAGCCCAATGCAGCGTTCATGAAACCGCTGACGCCGTCAGCGATGCTCGCCATGGTCGTGGGCAGCTCACCGCTGCCGCGCACCGAAGTCACCAAAAAGCTCTGGGACTACATCAAGAAGAACAAGCTTCAGGATGCCATCAACCGGCGCCTGATCAACGCGGACCAGAATCTCCGCGCCGTCTTCGGTGGCAAGGGCAAGGTGTCGATGTTCGAGATGACGAAACTCGTCTCGAATCACCTAAAGTAAAATGAGGTAAACGACGCTCTCATGTTCGGCGCGGAATCTTGCGCCGCGACGGCCGGCCTGGCGCACGTTCTGCGCTTTGCCGGTCGTTTCCATTGCGGTCGCGCTTTTCGCCATGTTGGGCGTGGCGAAATTCCGAAGAAGCGGTAGAGTTACGCATGCTTCCCCAATTCGTTCGCTATGCCGGCGCCGGCGCAATCGGCACCGCGGCGCACTATGCTGTGCTCGTGGCACTCGTGCAGGGAGCGCAGGCTGGCGTCGTCGCCGCATCGACGGCGGGCGCCATTGCGGGCGCCGGCATCAACTACGCGCTCAACCATCGCTTCACGTTCGCGAGTCGCGAAACGCACGGGCGCGCGTTGCCGCGTTTCGTTGCCGTCGCCGCGGCGGGCATCATGTTGAACGCCCTGGTCCTCGCGGCCGTGCTTGCGCTGGCCGGCCCGCATTACCTCATCGCGCAAGTGGTGGCAACACTCGCCGTGCTCGGGGCGGGCTATCTCGCGAATCGCTCATGGACATTCTGAGCGCGCCGGGCGCCGCCGTGGCCAAACCCGTTGCGGCGCCGTCATCGCTGTCGGTCGTCGTCCCCGTGTACAACGAGGAGGCGGTGCTGGGGGAATTCCACCGGCGGCTCGCCACTGTGCTCGATGCGCTCCCTGCGCGCGCCGAAATCGTCTATGTCAACGATGGCAGCAGCGACGCGACGCGGTCACTGCTCACCGCGTTGCGGGAGACCGATGCGCGGGTCGCGCTCATCGACCTTTCGCGCAACTTCGGCAAGGAAATCGCGATGAGCGCCGGCCTCGACCACGCGCATGGCGACGCCGTGGTGGTCATCGATGCCGACCTGCAGGATCCGCCCGAGCTCATACCCGACATGTTGCGCGTCTGGCACGAAGGATTCGACGTCGTGCTGATGCGGCGAAAGAGCCGCGCGCAGGAGAGCTGGCTCAAGAAGGCTACGGCGCGCGCCTTCTACCGCGCAATCGGCCGCATGGGCACCATCGACATTCCGGAAAATGTCGGCGATTTCCGACTGCTGTCGCGCCGCGCTGTCGCCGCGCTGCGCCGCTTTCCGGAACGCAGCCGCTTCATGAAGGGGCTGTTTGCATGGATCGGCTTCCCATGCCGCGAAATTGAATACGACCGCGACGGCCGCCATGCCGGTGTATCCAAGTGGAATTACTGGCACCTCTGGAACTTCGCCCTCGAAGGGATCACGTCATTTTCGGTCGTGCCGCTCAAGGCCGCGAGTTACATCGGCTTTGCAACCGCGCTGGTTGCATTCGCTTACGGCGTGTACGTCATAGGCAAGACGCTGCTCTACGGCGACGCCGTGCGCGGCTATCCGACACTGATCGTGGTCGTGCTGTTTTTGGGCGGGCTGCAACTGATGGCGCTGGGCATCATCGGTGAATACCTGGCGCGGATGTTCATCGAGGTCAAGCAACGCCCGCTCTACCTGATCCAGCAATCGCTGCCACCACGGCGGCCTTTGCCCTTGCCGGAAAGCATCGCCTCACCCGACCGATGACGGTGACCGCGCTCACCGCGCGCGAGCGCCGCTGGCTGCTCCTGCTGCTGGTCCTCGTGGTCGCCGTGCGGCTCGCCACGCTTGGCGCGTATTCGCTGCCCGACCCGACGGAATCGCGCTACGCCGAACTCGCGCGCAAGATGCTCGAAACGGGCGACTGGCTGGTGCCGCAGGTCGACTACGGCGTTCCATTCTGGGGCAAGCCACCGCTGTCCACCTGGCTGTCGGCGGTGACCATGGCGATCTTCGGCGTAAACGAGTTCGCCGCGCGTTTGCCGTCGTTCCTGCTCCTGATCGGCTGCGGTGCATTGGTGTACCGCCTGGCAGCGCTGCGCGCGGGCGCCGACACTGCGCTGTGGACGCTGGCGGCATTCGCGACCACCGGTCTCGTCTTCATCAGCGCCGGCGCGGTCATGACGGATCCGGCGCTGGTGTTCGCGACAACCCTTGCGATGACCGGATTCTGGTTTGCGCTGCACGGTCACGAATCCGCGCGCCGCGCGGCGGGCTTCGCCTTTTTCATCGGCCTGGCCGCCGGGCTGCTGGCAAAAGGGCCTGTGGCCATCGTGCTCACGATGCTGCCGATCGGCGCATGGGCGCTGTGGACGCGCCAGTGGCGACAGGTGTGGACGTGTGTGCCCTGGCTCGCGGGAACGCTTCTGACCATCGTAATCGTTGTTCCGTGGTATTGGGCCGCTGAACGCGCTTCGCCCGGATTCCTCGACTATTTCCTTGTCGGCGAACATTGGAAGAGGTTCGTCGAGCCGGGATGGAAGGGCGATCTCTACGGCCAGGCGCACTCCCGGCCACGCGGCACAATCTGGCTGTTCTGGTTCGCCGCCGCGCTGCCATGGTCGCCGATGGCCGTGGGGTGGCTGATCCGCACACTCGCAACGCGGCGCGACGATGCCCGCCGCCTGCTGCGCGAGCCCTGGTGTTCGTACCTGGTGTCGTGGGCGCTCGCCCCCATGCTGTTCTTCTCGGTCTCGGGCAACGTACTGGTCACCTATGTGCTGCCCGGCATGCCGGCATTCGCACTTCTGCTCGGCGAATTCTGGCGGCCGCGGGCTGACGACACGCGCGCGCTGCGTTTCGCCGCGCGCTTGATGATGGCATGCGGCATCGGGTTGCTCGTGGTATTTGCTGGGATCCTCGTGTGGCAGCAAGACCGGTTCGATGCCGAACTCTCGCATCGTGCGCTGGTGCGGATGTACGAAACGACGCGCGCGAATGAAGGAGACCGGCTGGTCTACGTCGGCCAGCGCCCGATATCGGCAGAGTTCTACGCCGGCGGGAAGGCCGTGAAGGTCGAGAATGTGAATGCGCTCCTTAGTTACCGCGCCAGTCCCAATGCCGATTTCTTTGCCGTTCGCGAGCGCGACCTGCGCGCATGGTCCGAGGCGGACCGCGCCGGGCTGGTCGAGCTCGGCAAGTACGGCGAGTACCGGCTATTGCGCGAAACGCCTCGCTGAAATTGCGGCACGATTCCGCCGCGTGCCCGATTCCCGTTCCCGAAGCCTCGCGCGGCAGC
>JAYTIR010000358.1:0-12344 GCA_043731765.1 Burkholderiales bacterium | reverse complement strand
CTGCCCACCGCCGCGGCAAATTTGTGCGCCGCCGGCTGCCGCGCCATCGTCGTCGTTCCAGTATTCCTGGGGCAGGGCGGTCATGTTCGCGACGATCTCCCGTTGCTGCTGCAAAGTGCCGCCGCCCGCCATCCGGATTGTGAATTCAGGCTGGCCGGCGCCGCCGGTGAAGACGATGCCGTCCTGGATGCCATCGCCGCTTTTTGCTTGCGGCAGTTAGCCTCGTGAGTCCTGCAACGATGCGCTACCATCACCGGTCATCGTTCGCGAGGGGAAAGACATGAAACTCTACTATCATCCGGTGTCTTCGACGAGCCGGCCGGTCGTGCTGTTTGCAGCCGAGTCCGGCATCGAGCTCGATTACCAGGTCGTCGACCTCTTCACCGGCGAACAGTACAAGTCGGAATTTTCAGCGATCAATCCAAGCCACCAGGTGCCGGTGCTGGATGACGGCGATTTCCGCCTGACGGAAAGCTCGGCGATCCTCAAGTATCTTGCCGACAAGATCCGCTCTTCCGCGTATCCGGCCGACCTGCGCAAGCGCGCGCGCGTCAACGAGCGCATGGATTGGCTCAACACAGGTTTGAATCGGGAATTTTGCTACGGCTTCGTCTATCCGCAGATCTTTCCGTTCATGCGCCGGTCCGACGATAACGTGCAGGCAGCGACGGTCGCGTGGGGCAAGGACAAGGCGCTGGGCTGGCTCAAGGTGCTCGACGAGAGCCTGATCGGGCCACGCGGCGCGTTCCTCTGCGGCGATGAGCTCACGCTTGCCGACTACCTCGGCGCAATGATGATCGTCAACGTCGAGGCCATCGACAGCAAGTTTGGTGCGTATCCGAATATCTCGCGCTGGCTGGGCAACATGAAGGCGCTGAAGAGCTGGCCGAAGGTCAACGAGGCGTTCTACAAATACGTGGTCGACCCTAACCAGGGGAAGGAATTCGTGCGGCTTTGACGAGTTGCGTATGGAGTACGCGCATCGGCGCTGCGGGTGGATGCGGGCGGACCGACCATGGCCGGCGGGATGGTCTTCGTAAGCTCCGGTTAGGGCTGTTCGGTGGACAGGCGGGCAACGTGTTGATTGCGTTCGCTCCACGCCCGTAGCAGTCGGCGTGGTCGGCTACGGCCGCATCGCGTCGTTGGTCTTCTTGTTCTGAATGCGCGCGCTCTGCACGTTTTCCTTGCCCTGGACATTGGCTTGTTCAACCGCACCCACCCGCCCATTGGCCGCGGCATTGGCCTCCGCGCGAGTGACATGCGCTTGCCCGCGTTCAAGGGACGCCACTTCTTTGTTGGTGAGCTTTCCGGATTTCACGCCTTGTTCGATGCGCGCCTGTTGATTGACGTTGCGTTGCACGTCGGCCTGCATCCGCTGCGAAGATTTTGACGCGGGATTGCCCACCTTGGCGTTGTGCTTGTCCGCGGCAATGGTGGCGCTGGTCTTGTTCTGCGCGGCCTGGATGCGCGCCTTTTCCGTCGAAGAAAGCGATCCATCCTTGAGCGCATTCTTTTCCATGCGGTCGACCTGCGTTTGCTGCCGCTCGAGTTGACCGGCTTCCTTGGTGCTCAGCGCGCCGGATTGAAGTCCTTGTTCGATGCGTTGTTGCTGGTTGGTGTTGCGCTGGACTTCGGACGCCGTGGATTGCGCCAGGGCCGGGACGGCGACGGCTGCAAGCAGGGCCAGGATGGCTGAAAGTCTCATGGGAATCTCCGTAGTTTGCGGGTGGCGGGTGCCAACACAGCCATTAACGCCAGGTAGTACTCCCAAGTAGACGCGACCGTGTAACGAGTCGTTGCGAAACCGCAATATCCGTTATTTGACATAATAACAATTATGCGACAAATAGAATGGCGGGACGCGTGGCAGGAAAGCCCCAAACCGCCTAGCCTCGCAGCAGCGCCAGCGCCTGGTCGACGCGATCGACGGTCAAGATCTTCACGCCGTCAATTCCCTGTTTGGGCTTGTTCGCGGCCGGTATCAGGACCGTCCTGAAGCCGAGCTTGGCGGCCTCGCGAATGCGTTCCTGGCCGCGCTGCACCGGCCGAATTTCACCCGCCAAACCGACTTCGCCAAATACAATAGATTTAGCCGGTAGTGGTTTGTTTTTAAGGGATGAATTGATAGCCAGCAACACAGCGAGATCGACCGCCGGTTCCTGGATACGCACACCCCCCACGGCATTCACGAAGACGTCGTACCCGCCCGCATCCACGCCACCGTGGCGATGCAACACCGCCAGCAACAGCGCGAGCCGAGGTGCTTCAAGTCCCACCGCCAGACGCCGTGGCACACCGCCTTGAACCGGGTCCACCAGCGCCTGGATTTCCACCAGCAACGGCCGCGAGCCTTCCAGCGTGGCGACGATCGCCGAACCGGGAACCGCCTCCGAATGTTGTGACAGAAAAAGCGCGGACGGGTTGGAAACACCCTTCAACCCGCGCTCGGTCATCGCAAACACACCCAATTCATTGGCCGCACCGAACCGGTTCTTGACCGCCCTGACCAGCCGAAAGCTCGAATGCGGGTCCCCTTCGAAATAAAGCACAGCATCGACGATGTGCTCGAGCACGCGCGGACCGGCGATCGCGCCCTCCTTGGTCACGTGACCCACGAATATCACCACCACGCCGCGCTGCTTCGCGAGGCGCGTCAGTTGCGCCGCGCATTCGCGAACCTGCGCCACACTGCCGGGCGCGGATTGCAGCGACTCGGTGTAGACGGTCTGGATCGAGTCGATGACCACGATCTCCGGTCCGGACGAGTTGATCGCGCCGACGATCGCTTCGAGTTGCACCTCGGCCAGCAATTCGACTTGCGCGTTGACGAGGCCCAGCCGCTGCGCGCGCAGCGCAACCTGCTCGACCGATTCTTCACCGGTGATGTACAGCGTGCGGTGCGCGGCGCCCAGCGCGGCGCTGGCCTGCAGCAGCAAGGTCGACTTGCCGATTCCGGGATCACCCCCGATCAGCACCACGCCGCCCGAAACGAGACCACCACCAAGGACCCGGTCGAATTCCTCGAGGCCGGTGGGAATGCGCGGCGTATTCCGGGTCTCGATCGCGGACAGCGACACGATGGTCGAGCGCGTTCCCGTGACAGTCGCGAAGCGGACAGCGGCGGGTGTGGCGACCGTCTCCACCAGCGTATTCCACGTCCCGCAAGCCGGGCATTGGCCCTGCCACTTGGGCGCGGAACCGCCGCATTCGGTGCAGGTGTAGACCGTTTTGGCTTTCGCCACTTCAGCCCAGTTCGTTCGGGTGCACCACCGCCGTGCCGAACTTGCCGACAACGATACCGGCGGCCTCGTTCGCCACGCGGACGGCGTCCGGCAGCGACGCGCCCGCGGCCATCAAAACGCCGAGCGTCGCAATGACCGTGTCGCCGGCGCCGGACACGTCGAACACTTCGCGCGACTGTGCTGGAATGGTGAGCGCGCCGGATTCAGAAAAGAGGCTCATCCCCTCCTCCGCTCGCGTGACCAGCAGCGCGTCGAGCGCGAGCTCGCGGCGCAAGCCTTCCGCCTTCGCGGCCATTTCCGCGTCGTCCTTCCAGCGCCCGACGACCTGGCGGAACTCGTTGCGGTTGGGTGTGATCAGCGTGGCGCCGCGATAACGCGCGTAGTCCTCGCCCTTGGGGTCGACCAGGACCGCCTTGCCCGCGGCGCGCGCGCGTTCGATCATGGTCGTGATGTGCGCGAGGCCGCCCTTGCCGTAATCGGACAGGATCACGAGGTCGGCATCCTGCAACTGCCGTTCGTAGTCGGCGAGCTTGGTGGCCAAAATCTCGTGCGATGGTGCGGTTTCAAAATCGATGCGCAACAACTGCTGCTGGCGGCCGATCACGCGCAACTTCACGGTCGTCGCCAACGACGCTTCGCGGTGGAACGACGTGCGCACGCATTCCACTGCGAGCAATCGTTCGAGCGTCGCGCCCGGTTCATCGTCACCGATCACGGAGAGCAGCGTCGCCTCCGCTCCGAGGGCGACCGCATTGCGCGCGACGTTGGCTGCGCCGCCGGGCCGCTCCTCGGTACGCGCGATCTTGACCACCGGAACGGGCGCTTCCGGCGAAATGCGCTCGACATCGCCGAACCAGTAACGGTCGAGCATCACATCGCCGACCACGAGCAGTCGTGCGCGTGCGGCGCGGTCGCGGAATGTCGAAAATCGGACTTCGCTCATGTCAGTTCACAGTTCAGCGTCGGCCGATGGCGGAATATTCAAATCCGGCGGCCTTGACGTGCGCCGGGTCGTACAGGTTGCGGCCATCGAAGATGAGCGGGGATTTGAGCCGTGCCTTGAGAATGTCGAAATCCGCGCCCCGGAATTCCTTCCATTCCGTGACCACGACGAGCGCGTCGGCGCCGTCGCACGCGGAAAGCGGCGATGTGGCATAGGATAACCCCGCGCGCTGTCCGAACACGCGGCGCGCCTCGTCCATGGCCACCGGGTCGTAGGCGACGATGGTCGCGCCATGGGCCAGCAGTGCCTCGATGATCGTGCGCGATGGCGCCGCGCGCATGTCATCGGTATTGGGCTTGAACGCAAGGCCCCAGAGCGCGAACCTGCGGCCGCTGAGGTCTTCACCGAAGCGCCCGACGATCTTCTCGACCAGCACCAGCTTCTGTGCTTCGTTCACGGCCTCCGCCGCGGCTATGACGCGCAGCGGTCGGCCGAGTTGCGTGGCGGTGAATTGCAGCGCCTTGACGTCCTTGGGAAAGCAACTGCCGCCATAGCCTGCGCCCGGATAGAGAAAATGGTAGCCGATGCGCGGGTCCGAACCGATGCCCTGCCGGACCATTTCGATGTCCGCGCCCAGCAGGTCAGCGAGATTGGCGACCTCGTTCATGAATGAGATGCGCGTGGCGAGCATCGCATTGGCGGCGTACTTGGTCAGTTCGGCGGAGCGCACGTCCATGACCAGCAGGCGCTCGTGATTGCGCATGAACGGTGCGTAGACGGTACGCAATGCGGCGATCGCGCGCTCGTCATCGGCGCCGATCACAATGCGATCCGGTCTCATGAAGTCCTCGACCGCCGCGCCTTCTTTCAAAAATTCCGGATTGGACGCCACCGCAAAGGAAATCGCCTGGCCGCGTCGGGCGAGTTCTTCGATGATCGTGGTGCGGACACGGTCGGCGGTGCCCACCGGAACGGTCGACTTGTCGACAATCACTTTGGTCTCCGTCATGCGCCGGCCGATGTTGCGGGCGGCCTCGATCACATACTGCATGTCCGCACTGCCGTCCTCGTCCCCTGGCGTGCCGACGGCGATGAATTGCAGCGCACCGTGCGCCACCGCGCGGTCGAGGTCGGTCGTGAACCGCAGTCGTCCCGCCGCGGCGTTGCGACGAACCATCGACTCCAATCCTGGCTCGTGGATCGGCACGCCGCCTTGATTCAGGATCGCAATTTTTTGCACGTCCACGTCGAGGCACAGAACGTCATTACCGACTTCGGCCAGGCATGTGCCGGTGACCAGGCCGACGTAGCCTGTCCCGATCATCGTGATCTTCACACGCCGACTCCGATGGCAGCGTTGATGGCCGCAAGTGCCGCGACGGGATCATCGGCTTGGGTGATCGGCCGGCCCACCACAAGATAGTCGGCGCCGTTGGCGATGGCGGCTGCGGGCGTGATGATCCGCGCCTGGTCATCGCGCGCAGTACCCGCGAGACGAATGCCCGGGGTGACCAGCTTGAACGCGGGCCCGAACGCCGCGCGCATCGCTTGCGCCTCGACGGCGGAACAAACGACGCCATCGAGTCCGCAAGCGGCCGTCATCCGCGCAAGCTTGACGGCTTGCGATTCAGCGCTGTCGGTGAAACCCTGTTCGCGCAGGTCGGCATCATTGAGGCTGGTCAGAACGGTCACCCCGATGAGCAGCGGCGGCTTGGCACCCCGCTCCGCCGCGGTACTGTCCACGGTCTCGCGCGCCGCCTTGAGCATTGCCCGGCCGCCGGCAGCGTGCACATTCAGCATCCACACTCCCAGCCGCGTTGCCGCGGCGCAGGCTTGCGCGACGGTATTCGGGATGTCGTGAAACTTGAGGTCCAGAAAAACGTTGAACCCGCGCTGGATCATCCAGCGCACGGGTTCGGGCCCGGCGACGACGAACATTTCCTTGCCGACCTTCAGCGCGCATGCACGCGGGTCGAGCTTGTCCGCCAGCGCCAGCGCGTGCATCGGGTTGGCGAAGTCGAGGGCGACGATGACTTTAGGATTCGAAGTGTTCATGAAGGTTGTTCTGATTCCTGGCTAGGCATAGCCGTCCGGCGTCTCCGTCCGCCGCGGCGAGTACGTCTCCCACTTCAAGCATCCCGGACACCGCCAATAATATTGCTTGGCGCGAAAGCCGCACTGATCGCATTTGTACATTCCCAGGCGCTTGATGTGCTGGCCGACCAGGCCCTTCACCAGCTCGAGGTCGTGGCGCCGCTCCGCGGGCGCGGCGAGCAGCTGCGCCTCGAGCAGCCGGTCCAATCCCAGCAGCGTCGGATTGCGTGCCAGCTCCTCCTTGATCAGCGCCGCGGCCGCTTCGGGTCCGTCCTGCTCGAGCACCAGCGTGAACAGCGCGTTGAGCAGGTCGAGCGACGGATATTGCGCCTGATAGTTGCGCAGCACCCGGACCCCCTGCGCGACGTCACCCTGCCTGCGATACAGATCCGCAAAGCGATCCGCGGCCAGCGCCAGGAACGCCGGATTCTGCGTCTCGATCTTCTGCCAGGTGGTGAGCGCGGCAGCTCCGTGTCCCTGCTGCGCCTCCAGATCCCCCTGCAACAATGTCGCACGCGTGCAGCCGCGATAGGTCGCGAATGCCTTCTCCAGTTCGGCCCGCACGGTGGCGTCGTCGGGCTTGAGCAGCGCCGCCTGCGCAAGTTCGCAGTGGTATTGCGCGATCTCCTTGAAGTAAGGCTGCTTGGCCAGCTCCTCCATCCGTTGCATCGCGGTGATCGCTTTGGTCCAGTCCTTTTCCGTTTCGTAGATCGAGATGAGATGAGACAGTGCCGAATGCTCGAACGCCGTGCCATCGAGCTTGGTGAACATTTCCTCGGCGCGGTCGAGAAGCCCCGCACGATGGAAATCCTGGGCCAGCTCGTAGGTGGCCATCGTGCGCTTTTCAGCGGGCAGATCGACCCGGTCCAGAAGGTTCTGGTGCATGCGGATGGCGCGCTCGATCTCGCCCTGCCTTCTGAACAGCGAGCCCAGCGCGAAGTGCAGGTCGATGGTCTGTGGATCGACCTTGACGACTTCGATGAAGGACTCGATGGCCTTGTCGGGCTGTTCGTTCAACAGGAAATTGAGGCCGCGGAAATAGGAGAGCGGCAACGCGCGCGACTCGCGCAACAGGTGCTTGATGTCGATTCGCGCGGCAATCCAGCCCAGGCCGAAGAAAATCGCCGGAATCGGCAGCAGCCACCACAGCTCGAAGTCCATGCGGGGCGGGTCAGCGCCGGCGCGCGCTAGCGGCCATCGTACGGACGGTCGCTGCGGCCAAAGCCGGGCCCGGAGGCGGGGGACGTTCCCGGCGCAGCCGCACCCGACGTGACGGTCGACGGATCCCGATGATTTCGCGGTTCGTGGCGAAGCTTGTTGACCTGCCTTTTCAGGCGCGCGGAGCGCAAAATTCCCGCCAAAAGACCGATGGCCACGCCCAGAGCGAACGCGACGAATACGACCACGACCAGCGGAGCCCGGACGCTCGCAATGTTGAAGAACTTGAGTTCCGCCGGCTCGCTGTTCTGCAGTGACAGAAACAGGAGCGCAAGGAAGACAGTGGCGCCGACGATCCAGCGAACGATATGCATGGTGCAATTATGCCATTTGCTGCGTCGGTCCAAAAAGTAAAAAGGGCGGCGGAGTTGCCTCCACCACCCCCATCGTGCACTTTCCGCATTGGATTGACTGGCCTCAGTTGGCAAATGAGCCAGCAATCCAATGGTGACTCTTTCGCTCCAAAGTAGGTTTTTACTTTGGAGCGTCCTCCGTGAAATCGACGCGTTCCCGCAACTCCTTGCCCGCCTTGAAGTGCGGCACGAACTTCTGCGGCACCTGCACCTTCTCGCCGGACTTGGGGTTGCGTCCGGTCCGCGGCGGGCGGTAGTTGAGGCCGAAGCTGCCGAATCCGCGGATCTCGATGCGCTCACCCTTGGCGAGGGACTCGCCCATCGCGTCGAGGATCATCTTGACCGCGAGCTCGGCATCCTTGGCGACCAGCTGCGGGAACTGCGCCGCGAGACGGTCGATGAGCTCCGATTTGGTCATTGCTTCCGTCCCACCCGTCAGCTGTTCGGCTTGTTGTCGGAAAGCTTGGCCTTGAGCAGCGCGCCCAGGTTGGTCGTGCCCGTGTTGGCGCCCGAGTTCTCGGTGCTGATCCGCTGCATCGCCTCGCCCTCGTCGGCATTGTCCTTCGCCTTGATCGAAAGGTTGATGCTGCGGTTCTTGCGGTCGATGTTGATGATCATCGCCGACACCGCGTCGCCTTCCTTGAGATGCGTGCGCATGTCTTCCACGCGGTCACGCGACAATTCCGACGCCCGCAGGTAGCCTTCGATTTCGCTGCCGAGATCGATCACCGCGCCCTTGCCGTCCAGCGACTTCACCGTTCCGGCGACGACGCTGCCCTTGTCGTGCACGGCGACGAAGTTGGTGAACGGATCACCTTCGAGCTGCTTGATGCCCAGCGAAATGCGTTCGCGCTCGACGTCGATGGCCAATACCACGGCTTCGACTTCCTGGCCCTTCTTGTAGTCGCGCACGGCGGTTTCGCCGGTCGCATTCCACGACAGGTCGGACAGGTGCACCAGACCGTCGATGCCACCGGGCAGGCCGACGAAGACGCCGAAGTCGGTGATCGACTTGATCATCCCCGTTACCTTGTCGCCCTTCTTGTGGTTCATCGCGAAGTCGTCCCACGGGTTCGCCATGCATTGCTTCATGCCGAGCGAAATGCGGCGGCGCTCTTCGTCGATCTCGAGAACCATCACCTCGACTTCGTCGCCCAGCTGCACGACCTTGGTCGGATGAATGTTCTTGTTGGTCCAGTCCATTTCCGAAACGTGGACCAGGCCTTCGATGCCCGATTCGATTTCCACGAATGCGCCGTAGTCGGTGATGTTGGTGACCTTGCCGAACAGGCGCGTGCTCTGCGGATAGCGGCGCGACAGGCCAACCCACGGGTCTTCGCCCAGTTGCTTCAAGCCCAGCGATACACGATTTTTTTCCTGGTCGAACTTGAGGACCTTGGCGGTGACTTCGTCGCCGACCGCGAGCACTTCCGACGGATGCTTGACGCGACGCCAGGCCAGATCGGTGATGTGCAGAAGGCCATCGATGCCGCCCAGGTCGACGAACGCGCCGTAATCCGTGATGTTCTTGACGATGCCCTTGACCACTGCGCCTTCCGACAGCGTGGCCAGAAGTTTTTCGCGGACCTCGCCCTGGCTCTCCTCGAGCACGGCGCGGCGCGACACGACGACGTTGTTGCGCTTGCGGTCGAGCTTGATGACCTTGAAGTCGAGCGCCTTGTTTTCGAACGGTGACGTGTCCTTGACCGGACGGATGTCGACCAGCGAGCCCGGCAAAAACGCGCGGATGCCGTTGATCATCACCGTGAGTCCACCCTTGACCTTGCTGGTGACGAGGCCCGAGACCACGAGTCCCTGCTCCATCGCGGCTTCGAGGTCGTGCCACGCCTTGAGGCGCTTGGCCTTGTCGCGCGAGAGCTTGGTTTCGCCGTAACCGTCTTCGAGCGCTTCGATGGCAACGGTGACGAAATCGCCGGCCTTGACTTCGACTTCGCCCTTGTCGTCCTTGAATTCCTCGATCGGAATGAAAGATTCCGATTTCAATCCCGCGTTGACGACGACAACGTTGAATTCGACGCGCACGACTTCTGCGGTGATCAGTTCGCCTTGTCGCATTTCCTGACGCGACAGCGATTCCTCGAACAGCGTCGCGAAATCTTCCATCGGAGGATTGGCGGCAACGGCGGAGGGGGTCATTTCAGTGGCGGTAGCCATGGGGTTGGTTCCTTCTTGAGTCAAAGCCGCCTGCCACGAGAACCCTTTTTCTCGGACGGGCGGGCTGGTGGGTCAATCCGCAATCGTTGCACCGGCTAAAGTGCCCGATGGCGGCCATTCGCGTATTCCAAACCGGTCATTACAACTGGTCATTCCAACTGCTTATTCCAATTGATTATTCCCATTGGTTATTCGAGTGCCTTCCTCGCATCGTTCCTGCCGTCGCGCGCCTCATAGTCTGGACGCGGCTCGATAGATTTCGAGCACGCGGTCGATGGCCGCTTCGATCGTCAGGTCGGTGGTATCCAGGACCACGGCGTCGCCGGCGGCTTTAAGCGGCGCCGCCGCCCTACCCGCATCCCGTGCGTCGCGCTCCCTGATATCGCGCACAAGACTTTCCATTGTAACCGAGATTCCTTTTGCGATCAACTGCTTATACCGTCGCCGCGCCCGCTCCTCGGCGCTGGCGGTCACGAACACCTTGAGGAAGGCATCGGGGAAGACCACGGTGCCCATGTCCCGCCCGTCTGCCACCAGGCCGGGCAAGCGGCGAAATGCCTTCTGCCGCTCGAAAAGTGCGGTTCGGACGGCGGGATGGACGGCCACCCTGGACGCGGCGGCCGAAACGGCCTCGGCACGGATGGCTTCCGTGGCTTCCTGCCCGGCCAGGATGATGGCGCCGCCATTGAATGTCACGGCCAGGCCTGCGGCCAGCCGGGCCAAGGGCTTTTCGTCATCAAGCGGCGTGTCCGTCTGCAATGCCCGCAGCGCCACCAACCGGTAAAGCGACCCGCTGTCGAGGTAGTGGAAACCGAGGGCCCGGGCCACGCCGACGGCCACCGTCCCCTTCCCGGAGGCGGCCGGACCATCGACGGCGATTACCGGGGGCAAGTCGGCCCTCATAGCGCACTCACCGCGCGATGCGCGCGAACGCGTCGAAATAGTCCGGGAATGTCTTCCGCACGCAATCCGGATCGTTGATTGTCACCGCCACGCCGGCAAGCGCCGCCAGGGAGAAGCACATCGCTATCCGATGGTCGTCGTAGGTGTCGATGGCCGCGGGCTTCAGTGGCATCGCCTTGGTCGGCGGCACGACGCGCAACCAGTCCTTGCCACTTTCAACCGCAACGCCAAGCTTGGCCAGCTCGGTTGCCATGGCCGCGATGCGATCGGTCTCCTTGACCCGCCAGCTGCCGATGTGGGTGAGCGTGGTCGGCGCATCGGCGAACAGCGCGGTCATCGCCAGCGTCATCGCGGCATCGGGAATCGCGATGCAATCGATGGTTCCACCACGGAAGTGCGCGCCGGCACGCGCTTCAATCCAGTTCGGGCCGAATTGGATATCGGCACCGCGTTTTGCGAGTTCGTCGGCGAACGCGACGTCGCCCTGAATCGAATCGCGCCCGACGCCGGTCACCCGTACCGGACCCCCACCCACCGCGCCCGCCGCCAGGAAATACGACGCGGACGAGGCGTCGCCTTCGACGCTCAACGTGCCCGGGCTGCGGTAGCCTTGCCCTGCCGGCACGCGCAACATGCGCCAATCCGCACGCACGACGGCAACACCGAAGCGTTGCATGAGATTGAACGTGATCTCGACATAAGGCCGCGAGACCAGTTCGCCCTCGACAATAACCGTGACGTCGGCGTGCAACAACGGCAGCGCCTGCATGAGACCGGTGAGGAACTGGCTCGACACATCGCCCCGGATACGCACTGGCGCCGGGGCAAGATGCCCCGGTCCGATGCGCAATGGCGGAAAGCCGGGTGCCAGGTCATAAGCGATGTCCGCGCCCAAAGGACGCAACGCATCGACGAGATCGCCGATCGGGCGCTCACGCATGCGCGCAACGCCGTCAACGCGATAGCGGCCGCCCGAGAACGCGAGCGCAGCCGTGAGCGTGCGCATCGACAGGCCCGACAGGCCGAGAAAGAGGTCGGCCTCCTTGACCGCGAATGGACCGCCGGCGCCCGGCACCTCGTAGCAGTTGTCGCCCAGGTCACGCCAGGCGATGCCGAGAGCACGCAACGCGCCGAGCATCACCTTGGTGTCGTCGGATTCGAGCAGCCCGGTCAGCGTGGTGGTCCCGCGCGCAAGCGCCGCAAGCAGCAGCGTGCGATTGGAAATGCTCTTCGAACCGGGGAGCGCAACGGTGCCTTCGGCATGCGCAACGGGGTTCAACCGCAATGCCGAGGATGCGGACATACTGCCTACTCTTCGCTCGCGTTGCGGTCGCCGAACGCCGCTTCCCAGCCGCGTCGTGCCGCCCGCGATTGCGCAAAAATCCGTTCGAGAGCCGCGCCGTCACGCGCATCCAG
>JAYTIR010000357.1:0-5606 GCA_043731765.1 Burkholderiales bacterium | reverse complement strand
TAGAACTCGAGGTCGAAGGCGACGATGACGGTGACCGGGGCGGCCAACGTCTTGGCGAGATTGCCCGACGAAAGCGCCGGCCGCAGCGCTTCCTTGGCTTCCTGCGAACGCACGAAGACGAACCGCGCCGGCTGACTGTTGGCAGTGGTCGGTCCCCATTTCATGAGGTCGTGGATTTCGCGCAGGTCATCGTCGGTGACCGGCCCGGCGAGGCTGCTGTGCGTATGGGCATCACGGAACAGCTGGTCAAGCGAAGTATCGGGAAGCTTCATTTCTCGGGCTTTCATGAGGGACGCAGCTGCTGGCCCGCGCCACGCCCGTTACAATAAGTCAAAGTTATCGTGGATATTGACATAATTAATTAGACGCATCCTGCGCAGGCGAGCAAAATCAGTACGGCACGGTTCCCGTCGTGGCGTTCCCGTGAATCCGGGCGTTCGGCCACTTTTTTCAAAGAGGAGAGCAACATGAAGAACCTGAAGGGTACCAAGACACACGATAACCTGAAGGCGGCATTCGCGGGTGAATCGCAGGCCAATCGCCGTTACCTCTATTTCGCCAACAAGGCCGACGTCGAAGGTCAGAACGACGTCTCCGCGCTGTTCCGCTCGACGGCCGAAGGCGAAACCGGTCATGCGCACGGTCATCTCGATTATCTCGCGCAGGTCGGCGATCCGGCGACCGACCTGCCGATCGGCTCCAGCCGCGACAATCTGAAGGCCGCGGTTGCCGGCGAAACGCACGAGTACACGGACATGTATCCGGGCATGGCAAAGGTCGCGCGCGCCGAGCAGTTCGACGAGATCGCGGACTGGTTCGAGACATTGGCGAAAGCCGAGCGGTCGCATGCGAATCGTTTCCAGAAAGCTCTCGACGTCTTGACCGACTGATATTTGGGCCGGCCTCCGCCCGCGCGTGAACGCGGGCAGGAGCCAAGGCCCAGGTCCACGAAAAGTTTTATGACCGTCCGCGAAGGCAGCCTCGAAGCGCCGACCCGCCATCCGCTCGATTGGCGCAATCCGGATTTCTACGACGAGGTGTCGCTCAATCACGAGCTCGAACGCGTCTTTGACATTTGCCACACTTGTCGCCGTTGCGTGAGCCTGTGCGGGGCGTTCCCGACGCTGTTCGACCTGATCGACGAAAGCAGGACCGGCGAACTCGACAGCGTCGACAAGGCCGATTTCGGCAAGGTCGTCGACCAGTGCTACCTGTGCGACGTCTGCTTCATGACCAAGTGCCCGTATGTTCCACCGCATCCGTGGAACGTCGATTTTCCGCACCTGATGCTGCGGGCCAAGGCGCAGAAATTCGAAAAGGGTGACGTCAAGTTCCGCGACCGCCTGCTGACCTCCACTGACCAGGTGGGAAAACTGGCGACCATTCCGGTGGTCGTGCAGATGGTGAACGCGGCGAGCGCGACACCCTCCCTGCGCAAAGTCGGCGAGAAAGTGCTGGGGATTGCGGCCGCGACGGAGTTACCGCCCTATGCCACGGAGCGCTTTCTTGCGCACGCGGAACCGTCGCTGGCCTGGCCTGTCCGAAATGGCCAGCGCACGCCCGGCAAGGTCGCCGTCTTCGCGACCTGCTACGTGAACTACAACGAGCCCGGCATCGGCCACGACCTGCTGAAGCTGCTCGCGCATAACGAGATCCCGTATCGGATCGTCGAGAAGGAAGTCTGTTGCGGGATGCCCAAACTCGAACTGGGCGATCTCGACGCGGTCGAGAGATTGAAAAACGTGAATGTTCCGCAGCTTGCGGCGCTGGCGCGTGAAGGCCACGCGATCCTGACTTCCGTGCCGTCCTGCACGTTGATGTTCAAGCAGGAGCTGCCGCTCATGTTTCCCGATGAACCGGACGTCGCGGCCGTGGCCGAGGCAATGTTCGATCCCTTCGAGTACTTTGTGCTGCGCGACAAGGATGGCCTGCTGAAAAAGGAATTCAAGCAGTCGTTGGGCAGGGTGAGCTACCACATTCCGTGTCATTCGCGCGTGCAGAACGTCGGCCAGAAGACGCGCGAGGTGCTGCAGTGGATTCCCGAAACCGAAGTGAACACGGTCGAACGTTGTGCCGGACACGACGGCACGTGGGGCGTGAAGGCCGAGTTCTACGCCCAGTCGATGAAGATCGGCAAGCCGGTGTTCAACCGCATGAACGACACCGATCCCGATTTCGTGAGTTCCGACTGTCCGATCGCCGGCCGCCGGATCATGCAGGGCATCGAAGAAACGGGCGGAGCTTCTCACGCCCGCCGTGAACATCCGCTCACGCTGCTGCGCATTGCCTACGGATTGGAATAGTCGATGCCCGCCATTCAACGCGACAGTCTCATGACTCTCGAAGCCTACGCCAAGGCGCGCAAGGATTACCGGGCGCGCATCATCGTCCACAAGAAGGCGCGAACGGTCCACCTGGGCGATCACATCACGTTGATGTTCGAGGACGAGCTGACGATGCGCTACCAGATCCAGGAAATGCTGCTGAGCGAAAAGGCCTTCGAAGAGGAGGCCATACAGGACGAACTCGACGTCTACAATCCGCTGGTGCCCGACGGCAGCAACTTGAAGGCGACGATGTTGATCGAATATGAGGACGTCGAGGAGCGGCGCGTTGCGCTCATGCAGCTCAAAGGCGTCGAAGACCGCGTCTGGATCGCCGTCGAGGGTGGCGCGAAAGTGTTTGCGATCGCCGACGAGGACCTGCCGCGCGAAAACGAGGTGAAGACCTCCGCGGTCCACTTCCTGCGCTTTGAGCTGTCGCCGGAAATGGTGGCAGCGTCAAAGCGCGGCGCGGCATTGTCTATTGGGGTCGACCACCCGGCATGCAACGCGACGATTTCCGCAGTGGACGCCGCGACTCGCGACGCGTTGGTCGCCGATCTCGCTTAAGTCCGTCTGGAAGGCCCGTCAGGCCTCAGCCCGGGCTAATCGCGGAAATTGTTGAACTGCAGCGGGAAGTCCGTGATCGACTTCTTGACCAGAGTAATCGCATTCTGCAACTCGTCCCGCTTGGCGCTGGAAACGCGCACCGCGTCGCCCTGGATCGATCCCTGCACCTTCAGTTTGCTGTCCTTCAGGATCTTGACGATTTTTTTCGACAGCTCCTGCTCGACGCCGGTGCGCACGGTGATGATCTGCTTGACCTTGT
Organism: Burkholderiales bacterium; assembly: GCA_043731765.1. Lineage (GTDB taxonomy): Bacteria > Pseudomonadota > Gammaproteobacteria > Burkholderiales > Casimicrobiaceae > VBCG01. Next base: position 2,456 of record JAYTIR010000357.1, on the reverse strand, counting down.
TGCCGGAGACCTTTTCGACGTCGCCGTACTTGAGCGACCGGACGTCGACGTTGCGCTTCGCCAGTTTCGCGGTCAGGATGTCCGTTACCTGCTTGAGCTTGAAGTTGTCGTCGGCGTGAAGCGTGAGCACCTTGTCCTTGTGCTCGACGCGCGCGTCGGAGTCCTTGAAGTCGAAGCGGGTGGCCAGTTCCTTGTTGACCTGGTCGAGCGCATTGTTGACTTCGACCTCATTGACTTCGGAAATGATATCGAAAGAGGGCATGGCGTGAATTTGGGACAGCCCACGTTCTTCGATGATACACGGGTAAGGGTAAATCGGGGACAGACCACGTTTTTCCCGCATGCATGACCTCTCCATCATCTGGTCGGACGATTGAAAACGTGGCCTGTCCCCATTTGTCCCCGTCAGTCTGACCCTAATTCGTTCCCGGTCCGATTTCTCCACTTGTCCTATTGCTTTGCCTTGCGACGATAGCAAGCCGTGAAGCTGTAGCCCGAGTCACGCGACCCACCAAAAACATAGTCCATTTTCCAATCTTGTGTCGCGCAAAGATCATGATCGTCGGAAACGAAAAAGGTGTGCAGCTCAACCTGCGTCCCGCTCCCTGCCTCGATGTTGAAACGCTTAGCATTGAACTTCACAAGTCGCTGCTGGCTACAGTACCATCCCGTGGAATTCCCAAACTCTCGTTCACCCACGACCTCGCCATTGAGAATGGCATTCAGTCGCAATGTGCCTGGCGTCTGCTGGAACGCGCTAACGAACAACGCAGCGTGATCCGACGGATTGCGAGTTTGATAGAAACCGTCCGCAAACGCATTGCCCATGAGGTGTGCTACAAACGTCTTTCCGTTATTGAAGCGCCCTTCCCCGGTTTCACGATAGTCGCCAGTCAGTATTGGACAGTGGCCATCGTTTGGTGGCTGTGCTATCGATGTTCGTGTTTGCATTGTTTCGGCCGTATCGGCCCCGCTGACTTCGGCACATCCCGTGACGCCACCGCCACAGATCAATGCCGCCACTGTTAAATATGCAATCCTGAAAGCGAAAACACTAGATATTGGAATCATCGTTCACGTCGTGCTGTGAGTGCATCAATTATTCCTGGTGGAAGGACGGCGGCGGCGGCAAAGGGCGCAGCAAGCGACGGATAGGCAATTCAACCGCACCAAGCGTCAGCGGATCAGGTTATCACGGGTTGACGCGACCGAGCCGACGGGGAGATGGGCTGGTTGCGCGCCGCTGTGGGGGCGTTTTTCCGCGGTGCGCGGGTGACGCGCGCGCGCCGGCGTGCCCGGGTCGCGCGGATGGCGGCCGCCGGCGCGAGCCCGCCCGGCGTCGCACACAGACGAGCGTCGACGGTCGTGGTTACCAGCTGAGGCGCTGGTCGAACTCGAAGGCCGGGGCGGACTGGAGCAGCGGATCAGCGGAGGGATCGTGCGCAGCGCCGGTGGCTTCCCACAGCGGCGGGCCGCGGGCGGGCGCGATCCGGGGTGGTGTCGTAGGCTCACCGAGGTGGTCGAGGATGTCGCGCACGGTCGGGCCGTCGGTGATGAAGGCGATGATCCGCATCTCGGCGCCGCAGAGCGAGCAGCGGAGTGGGAAGACCTCATAGATGCGGGCCAACAACAGCGCCCAGGCGTAGCGGGCAGCCCGGCGATGGGCCGGTTCGGCGGCGGGTTCCGGATTGGGTGCGGGCGGCGTGGTCGTCGCTGCCAGCGCGAGGGCGGTGACTGCAGCGCGCAAAGGTAAGTTGGGTGCGAGCACGCCGAAGTAGCGATAGCGGTGGATGCGCGGCGGCGGCACCAGGGCGGCGAGGCGGTCGATCAGCTCCAGCGGCGTCAGGAGCAGCGGGCCGCCCCCGCCCGGACCGGGCTTGGTGCCCTCATAGAGCAAGCGTTCGGGATCGAGTTCGCGTAGCCGGTCCAAGGCGAAGGGTGGGCGGGCGCAGTAGCGCAACAGGCGCTCACGCCCGGCACGGTCAGCGGCCTCGATGCGCACCGAGCCGTCCACGGAGAAGCCGCCCCCATGCGCCCATTGCCCCATCGCGCGTGCGTCATCGCGCGGCAGCAGGCCGCGGCGCACGAAAACGCGCAACAGCCGCCGGCGCACCTGCGCCTGCACCTGGGCGATGGCGTTGGCATCGACCCCGGTCGCGGCAGTGAAGATGATCCCGCCCGTGGTGGCGGCGTCGAACACGCCGTCGATGACGACGCAGTGAAAATGGAGGTGGGCATTGAGTGTCGAGCCGAAGCGGTGGATGAAGGCCACGGCGCCGAGGCGCGCCGCGGGGCCTGAACCTGGACTGTGCGCCCGCAGGCATTGCTCCACCGCGCGCAGGAACAGGCGCAGAGCCGCACCCTGGAGATCGGCATCGCGGTGCAGGAAGTAGCGCAGGCGCTTGGGCACTGCGAGCACCCACTGGCGCACCGGCAGCGGCGGCAAGACGTGATCG
>JAYTIR010000356.1:0-6447 GCA_043731765.1 Burkholderiales bacterium | reverse complement strand
CTCGCCTTGAAGTCGATCGAGGCGCAGGTCGCGCTCGCCAAGGCGAATAACGACCGCGCGGCCGTCGAGTATCTGCAGACGGTGCAGATTGCGTTCCGTGAGGTGCACGACGCGCTTGTGGCCAATCGCTCCGCGCGCGACGTGCTGGCCGCGGAAACGGACCGGCGCAACGACCTGGCAATTGCACTCGACATGGCAATCCTGCGCTACAACGCCGGCCGTACGTCCTATCTCGAGGTGCTCGACGCGCAGCGGACGCTGCTTGCCGCGGAAACGCTGCGCATTGCAGCGGCACGCGACGCGCGGCTGTCGATCGTCGACTTCGCCAAGTCGCTGGGCGGCGGATGGCCGCCGGAATCGTACGGCCCGCAGTAACCTAGCGCTGACCGTCCGCGCGCGCGGGTCCGCGCAGGAACACGAGCGCCAGTAACGCGGACGCGACCATCAGCAGCAGGCTCACGGCGTTAAGCACGGGACTGGCACCCTCGCGCATGCGGCCGTACATCATGATCGTGAGCGGCGGATCGGAGCCGACCAGCATCAGCGTCGTGTTGAAATTCTCGAATGACATCAGGAATGCGAGCGCAGCGGCGCCCAGCAACGCGGGCCGCAGATAAGGCAACGTGACCGTGCGCAAGACCGCAATGCGCGACGCGCCCAGGTTGAACGCGGCCTCCTCCAGCGTCGCGTCGAAGCGTTTCAATCGCGCCGCGATGGTCAGCGTGGCAATCGACACGATGTACGCGAATTGCCCGGCCACGACCAGCGGAAGTCCTGGACGCAGGAAATCGACGTCGAGCCCCCAGACATCGTCGGCGAATTGCGCCAGCCGGCTCGCGAACGCGAGAATCGAGATGCCGAGGATCACACCCGGGATGACCAGAGGCGCCAACATCAGCAGCGACAGGAACGACTTGCCGCGGAATTGCGCGCGTTCGAGCAGGAACGCGTTGACCGTGCCGACGAAGACCGAAAACAGCGTGACCCAACTCGCGACGACCACGCTGGTCCAGATGCTGTGCAGGAGCGGCCCATCGGCGAACAGGCCCACGCGGCCATTCGCTCCTCCACCGACGAACCAGTCGAGGGTTGCGCCGCGCCACGGCGGCGCGGGGTAATTGGCGTTGTTGAAGGCGAATACCGCCACCACCAGCAACGGCACAAACAGAAACACGAAGAACCCCGCAACGCACGTGCCGGTCGATAATCGCGCTACCCTCGAGCGCGGCAGCGAGGGAATCATGACCGCCTCATCACGTCGCCGAATCTCTGGCCCGCGAGCTGCAGTCCGAGCCAGACGATCGCCGTGGACAGGATCAGCAGGAGAAACCCGAACGCCGCGCCCTGCTCCCAGTTGAAGCGGGTGATGAACTGCGTGTAGATCTGCTCGGTGAACCAGAGCGAGTTCTTGCCGCCCAGCAGCGTCGGCGTCAGGTAATTGCCCAGCGTGAGCATGAACACGACGATGCTGCCGGCCGCGATGCCCGGCGCAGCATGCGGGAGCACGATCTGCCGGAGGATGGACCACGCGTTGCCGCCCAGATCGTAGGCCGCCTCGATCAGCGAATCGTCGAGGCTTTCCAGCGCATTGATCAGCGGCACGACCATGAACAGCACCGACGTGTAGACCAGGCCAACCAGGATTGTCGCGTCGTGATAGAGCAATTCCGGTGGCGTGTCGGCCATGCCCAATTGCACCAGCAGGCCGGGGACCACGCCGGACTCCCGCAGCAGGATCATCCAGCCCAGCGTGCGCACGGTCTCGCTGACCCAGAACGGAATCAGACAAAGGATGAACAGCACGGATTTGGCGCGGCCGCGCGCGATCTTGGCGATGTACCACGCGGCTGGAAACGCGATCAGCAGCGTGCACGCCGTGGCGAAAATCGACATCAGCGCCGTGCGCACGAACGTGTGCCAGTAGAGCGGTTCGTCAATGAACGTGCGGTACTTGTCAAAGCTGAATTCGTAGACCCGCGGCGCGACCCGCGTGCGCAACGACAGCACCGCGAGATCGATGTGCGGAAGCACGATCAGGCTCAACAGCCAGATCAGCGCGGGCGCCAAGAGAAGGAGCAACGCAAGCCGCGATCGCGGCCCGGTCGCGGCGTCAGCGCGCATCGCCGGAAATGCGAAAGCAAACGGCGCGGGCGGGATCGAAGCCGAAGGCGACGTCTTCGCCGGCGCGGAGATCCGCTAGCCGGCCTGTCTGCGGCAACGCAATGTGGAACTGCGCGTTCGTGCTCAGTTCGTCCACCAGCACCGCCGAATTGGCGCCATCGAAGAGCAGGCTATGGACACGGCCGCGCAACATCTGGGCACCGTCCGACAACTCCCCGGCATCGCGCGCGAGGCTCACGATCTCGGGTCGCACAAAGGCCGCTACGGTATCGCCCGCGTTGATCGCGCCCGTACGCTTGGCGCGAACCACGAGTCCCCGATCGCTGCGAAGTTCAACCAGGTCCCCGTCAACGCGCGCGGCCGATCCTTCCACCCGGTTGTTTGCGCCGACGAAACCCGCCACGAAGGGCGTCTGCGGTGCGTAGTAGAGCTCCTGGGGCGTGCCGATCTGCTCGAAGCGGCCGTTGTTCATCACCGCGACGTGGTCCGAGAGCACCAGCGCCTCGGACTGGTCGTGCGTGATGTAGACGAACGTCGTGCCGAAATCCGCCTGCAATTGCTTCAGCTCGATCTTCATGTGCTCGCGCAGCTTCAGGTCCAGCGCGCCGAGCGGCTCGTCGAGCAGGAGCAGCGTGGGTTCGAGCACGAGGCTGCGCGCGATGGCGACGCGCTGCTTTTGTCCACCCGAGAGCTGATCGATGCGCTTGCCCTCGGCATTCGGCAGACCAACCCGCTTCAGCATCGCAGCGACAGTGTCGCGAATCTTGTTGCCCGCTACTCCTCGCCGCGCAAGGCCGTAGCCCACGTTTTCTCCCACCGACATCATCGGGAACAGCGCGAGGTGCTGGAACACCATGTTGACCGGGCGCCGATTGGGCAGGACGTCCCGCATCGACTGCCCGCCGATGCGCACGTCGCCCGCATCCGGCGCGATGAAGCCGGCGATCATGCGCAGGAGCGTCGTCTTGCCGCAGCCCGAGGGCCCGAGGATCGAAAAAAAGCTGCCGTGCGCGACCGCGAACGACAGCTCATGTACCGCGACATGCGCGCCAAAGCGCTTGGTGACCCCATCGACTTCTAAGTCGGAGTTTAGGACCCCCACGCTTGCGGCCAAGACAACTGAGGCCGCTGCGCTGCCCCCAGAGGGGGAGCTATTCGCGCCTTGGGACGGCCCGGCGGCGCTCACTGGGCCCCCACGCTTGCGGGGTTCGTCAGCTCGCCGCCTTCACGCGATCGAGCACCTTGCCTTCGATGTCCTCGATGCCCGGCGGCACCGCCGGATACCACTTCACGTTCTTCAGCGCCTCTTCCGGGAAACTCTTCGCGAATTGCGCCTTGAGCTTCGCGTCCATCAACTGGTCCGCGCCCTTGGAGCCAGTGAAGTTGCCGGCGGAGGCCGCGACCTTCGCCGCGATTTCCGGACGCATGTTGAAGTTGATCCAAGCATATGCCGCGGCGTCGTTGCGGCCTTTGGCCGGCAGCGCGAAGGTGTCGATCCATCCCAGCGCGCCGGACTTGGGCGCAATGTACTGAATTTCGGGATTCTCGCTGTTCAGCTTCCAGCCGCCGGTATCCCACATCATCGCGCCGACGATCTCGCCGGAGCGTTCGCCATTCAGGAGCTGGTCCTTGTTGTCCCAGAAGAATTTGATGTTCGCCTTGCACGCCGCGAGCTGCTTGCCGACGTCGTCCATCAGCGCCGCGTAGGCCTTGGGATCGTTGTAGAGCGCGAACGGATCCTTGCCGCTGGCAAAGGCAAAGGCGAGCAGCGTAGGCCGCTTCAAGCGCATGCTCGTCTTACCCTTGTATTCCGGCTTGCACAGGTCCGGGTAGTCCGTCATCTTCGCGAGCTTGGTGTTGACGACCAAACCATCGGTCCCCCAGATGTGCGGCAAACCGTAGACCTGGCCCTTCAGCGTCGTGTTCTTCTTGGTGGCTTCCAGCATCGACGGAATGAACAGTTCGGACCTTATCTTGCTCATGTCCATCGGCTTGTAGATGCCAAACTCCTGCTGCGGGCCGACGATGCGGTCCTGCGATGGCTGGACCAGGTCGAATCCGGCGCCGCCGGTCGCGCGCAGCTTGGAGATCATCTCCTCGTTGTTCGACAGCGTGACTTCGACGTCGATGCCGGTTTCCTTCTTGAACTGGGCGACTACGTCGGCCGGGACGTAGTCCGCCCACGTCAGCAGGCGCAGCTTGTTGTCCTGGGCGGAGGCAGCGGTGGCCGCGAGCACGGCGAAGCCGGCGGCCAGCAGCGTGCGCATGGTGCGTGAAATTCTCATGATGGGCTCCTCACAGCGGTGAAAGGGTCGCCCCCGGCTATCACGGGGGTCGCGAACAGGTACCAAGCTTAACTCAGGAATCTTGCGGCTGCGCGTATACGTTGCCCACCCTGCCGGCGGATGCTATTGCGCCTTGAGGCCGGCGGCCCTGATCACCTTGGCCGAGTCGTCGATTTCGTCGCGTACGAACCGCTTGAATTGAGCTGGCGACATCGGCATCGGTTCCGCGCCAAGAGCGGCGAGGCGCTCCGTCGGCGATAGCCGCGTTATCATGTTCACTCAAGCCCGCGGGTTCGCGCGCTGAATCGGCGATCCTCGTAGGCCCCAAACAATTCCCGGGAGCACACATGGCACGATTCGGTACCGGTATCGCAATGGCCGCCGTGGCGTTGCTCGCGGCAACCGCCGTACCCGCGCAACAGGTGGTGGTCGTGCAGGGCGCGCTGTGCCGCGGCGAGGAGCCGTTCTGGCAACTGGAAGCCAGCCGCACGACCGCGGTATTGAACCGCCTGGCGACCAAGGGCAAGGGCGAGGTCATCTTCCGTGGCGCACCGCAGGCGTTCATGTATCTCACGCCGGCGGCAGTCGTATGGCGCGGCGATTCGACGCACCTGCCGCGCGAAACTCTCGTCATCGCATTGCGCGAGGAAGCCTGCCGCTCGACCATGGACGACGGACCGCCCTTGCCGTGGCGCGCGATGCTGTCGCTCAAGACCGGTGAAGCGCTGACGGGTTGCTGTTCCGTGCTCGCGGGCTATGACGTAAAAGTGGCGCCCGTCGCCGACCTCACCAGAAAATCACCGGACGACTGGGCGCGTTCGCTGCCCGAACTGATGCCGGCCATCAGCCTCTGCCTCGCCAACGATGAAGCGCGGGCGAAGTGGGTCGCGAAGGCCTGGCCAACGAGCAATGGCATGGCGACGGTCCGAATGATCCAGTCGTCGGACAAGGCCGTCGATTGCGAGGCGGAATTGGCCGGCAAGGGTGCGGCAAAGATCGCGGCGGTAAGTGCGTCCGATCCACCGCTGGCGGGCGCGGGCAATCCGCGGTTTTATCCGGCGCGCGAGATGCCGCCGATGGTGAGGTGCGGCAAGTTGGAGCGCGTCGTCGGCCGCAATGGCGTGACCACGGGCTATCTGCATTACGATCCATGCTGACGAAGGCCGCATTCAGCGCGTCATTGCAACAGCGGTTTGCGCAGGAAGTCGTCGCGGTCGCCTGAGCGCACATCCACGCGCGTCGGCGTGCCTTCGCGCAGCAGTCCCAACCGGATTTCGGTCCCCGCGGGCCCCTGCCGCCACACGCTGCGAAAAAGGTCGGCCAGCCCGGCGACGCGCTTCCCGGCCACCTCGACGACGACGTCACCGGGATGCACACCGGCCACATCGGCGGGACCGTCGGTCGCAACACCGCCGACCACGAGACGGCCATTGTCCTCACCGGTATACATCCCCAGCCACGGCCGCGGCGGTAACGACGAGCGCCCGCGCGTCAGCAGGTCATCGAGGATGGGTTCGATCAGATCGATGGGCACGAACAAATTGCCTTTGACCGCCTTGTCATCGACCGCTTCCTGCACGAACAGCGAACCGATGCCGAGCAGGCGACCATCCATGCCGACGAGCGCCGCGCCGCTCCATTCCGGATGCGGGGGCGTGGTGAACAGCGCTTCGTCCAGAACGTATTCCCAGAATCCCGCGAATTCGCGTTTGGCGAACACCTGCGCCTCGAGCGCGTGCGAACGACCTCCGTGGCCGATGACGATGGCCTCGTCACCCGTCGCAATCGACGCGGCCGAACCTCGCGGCAGCGCCGGCACTCCAAGCCGGCCGAGCGGCATGACCAGACCCAGACCGGACGCAAAATCGTAGGCGAGCGGGTGTCCCGGGATTACCGTGCCGTCGTTGGTCGTGAGCCAGATCGATTCCGCTTCGGTGATGAGATACCCGATCGTGAGCATGAGGCCGTCATCGCGGATGACGACGGCGTTGCCGAAGCGCTCCGTGCCGAGAATCGACGCCGTGAACGCGTCATCGGGAAT